>DYRB01000408.1 GCA_020718945.1 Lamprocystis purpurea
GCGGTGGACGCCGATGAGCAGCCAACGCACCCCCTTCGGACCCCATCAGGAGAACAGTCACATGAACGCTATCCGCAACCTCATCCGCCTGGCCACGGCAGGCACCCTGTTCCTGTTCGCCGGGGCCCTGGCGGCGGCCGAGACCGCCCCAGCAGCCCCAATCGCCGCCGAAGCAGCGGCGCCGGCCCCCGTCGCCGGCCCCCACTTCCCGACCCCGGACGCGGCCATCCAGGCCCTGCTGGATGCGGTGGCCAGCGGCGAGGCCGGGGCCCTGGCCAAGGTCCTGGGACCCGAGGCCGCAGAGTTGGGCTCCGGTGACCCGGTGGCCGACGCCAACGCTCAGGAGGCATTCCTGGCCGTCGCCGAAGAGGCGGTCAACATAGAGCAGGACGAGGGCGACGCAGAGGTCGCCGTGGTCACCATGGGCGAGGATCACTGGCCCTTCCCCATACCCCTGGTGCAGGATGCCCAGGGCTGGTACTTCGACACCGCCACCGGCAAGGAGGAGATCTATAACCGGCGCATCGGGCGCAACGAGATCTCCGCCATCGAGACCCTGCGCGCCTATGTCCAGGCCCAGGACGAGTACCACGACGAGGACCGTAACGGCGACGGGGTCAGGGAGTACGCCCGCCGGATCATGAGCGGCGAGGGCAAGCGCGACGGCCTCTACTGGCCCACCCAGGACGGCGAGCCCGAGAGCCCCATGGGGCCCCTGGTCGCCGAGGCGGCGGGCGAGGGCTACACGCAAGGCCAGGGCGGCGTCACCCCCTACCACGGCTACCTGTTCCGCGCCCCCACCGCCCAAGGCGCCAGCGCCCCGGGTGGGGTCAAGGACTATCTGGTGGATGGGCACCTGACCGGTGGCTTCGCCGCCATCGCCTACCCGGCGGAGTACGGCAACTCAGGGGTCATGAGCTTCCAGGTCAACCAGTCCGGGATCGTCTACCAGAAGGACCTGGGCCCGGACACCGCGACCGCCGCCGCGGCCCTGAATGTTTATGACCCGGGCGAGGGCTGGACGGCCGTGACCGACTGAGCCAGGATACCCGTCGCCCGGGTCCACCGGGCGGCGGGATGCCCCCCGTCGAGCGTCCGCGCGACCCGGGCCCGCAACGGGCCTTAACCCCCCAGACCCAAGCCCCTCCCGCAATCCGGAGTCTGCATCATGCCGACTGACCCACTGACTGCCTGCGCCCGGTGCGCGTCCGACCCGGGCTGGCTGAGCCGCGGCCGGTGGCTGTGCGCCACCGCCCTGCTCGCCGCCACACTGGTCGGCTGCGCCGGGGCCCCCGCGCGCCGCCCGGTCCCCGCGGACCTCGCCACCCAGGCCGAGGTCCCCGGCATACCCCAGGCCCGCATCTGGGGCGACCAGCCCCCGCCCTGGGTCGCGCTGTTGGCCGCCAAGAGCGACGAGGAGCTCAAGGCCATGTTTCCCGCCTCCTACGGCAAGCCCCACAACTACCTGGCCATCTCCGGCGGCGGGCCGGACGGGGCCTATGGCGCCGGGTTGCTGAACGGTTGGACCGCCGCCGGGACCCGACCCGAGTTCACCATAGTCACCGGCATCAGCACCGGGGCCCTGATCGCTCCCTTCGCCTTCCTGGGGTCCAAGTACGACCATGTCCTCACCGATGTCTACACCCGCAACTCGACCAAGGACCTGGTCGAGAGGCGCGCCTATATCTCCGCCGCCCTCGGCGACTCCCTGGCAGATACGAAGTTGTTGCGCGCCAAGATCGCCCATTACGTGACCCCGGAGGTGATCGAGGAGATCGCCGCCGCCCACAAGGCCGGCCGGCGCCTGTTCGTCGGCACCGCCAACCTGGACCTGGCCCGCCCGGTGATCTGGAACCTGGGCGCCATTGCCGCCAGCGGCAGGCCCGAGGCGGCGGACCTGATCCGCGACCTGATGCTCGCCTCGGCCTCCATCCCCGGGGCCTTCCCCCCGGTCTACGTACAGGTCGAGGCCCAGGGCCAGACCTACGACGAGATGCATGTGGACGGCGGCACGGCCCAACAGGTCTTCCTCTACCCCATGGGGATGGACTGGAAACGGGTCACCCAACGGCTCCAGGTCCCAGGTCGGCCGCACGCCTACATCATCCGCAACTCCAAGCTCGACGCCGACTGGGAGGGGGTGGAGCCCTGGCTGCCCAAGATCGCCGGGCGCTCGGTGTCTTCCCTCATCCGTACCCAGGGGATCGGGGACATGTACAAGCTGTACATGGGTGCCAAACGCGATAAGCTGGACTACAACCTCGCCTTCGTCCCTGCGAGCTTCAATGTCCCGCTCAAGGAGGCCTTCGACCCGACCTACATGCGGGCCCTCTACGACCTCGGCTACCGCATGGCCAAGGAGGGCTATCCCTGGTCCCACGTGCCCCCGGGATTGGAAGCCGAATGAGGGCCAGGCGCCGGGACCCGGGTCAGGCCCAGGGCCCCAGCCGCCAGCGGTAGAGCAGGATGACGCCGGTGAGCATGCCGCCCAGGTGGGCGAAATGCGCCACCCCCTCCAGGGTCCCGGTGACCCCGGCGGCCAACTCGATGGCCCCGTAGATCAGCACAAACCACTTGGCCTTGATGGGGATGGGCGGGAACAGAAGCATCAGCCGGGCCTCCGGGTAGGTCAGGCCGAAGGCGAGCAGGACCCCGAACACCCCCCCCGAGGCCCCCAGGACCGGATAGGGCATGCCGCCCTGGGCCAGGCTGATCTCGGAGACCACCATCTGGGCCAGGGCAGCCCCGACGACGCACAACAGGTAGTAGATGGCAAAGCGCCGCGGCCCCCACAGGGACTCCAGGCGGGTGCCGAACAGCCACAGGGCGTACATGTTGAGCACCAGGTGCAGCACACCACCGTGCAGGAAGCCGTAAGTGATCAGTTGCCAAGGCCAGAAATGGGGCACACCCGCGGGTACGCCCGCCTCACCCAGCAACCCCTGGGGCCACAGAGCGAGCCAGATCACCAGGGGGTTGAACCAGACCTGCTGGGCCAGAAAAAGGGCGCCGTTGATCAACAACAGCCATTGGACAACGGGGGTCAATATTGCGGCTCCTTGAGTCCGGGATTGGGCGCCCGGGGGGCGGCCCTGAGTTGGGGTGAACTTCTCGGCCCTGCAAGCGACTAATGGATCGCGTCAGGCGACGTCGGTGCGGCGGG
>DYRB01000409.1:0-1645 GCA_020718945.1 Lamprocystis purpurea
CGCCCTGCCCGCTCGCCGCGCCAGCCCCCCCTGACCCCGCTGCGGCTGGCCATCGCCCTCCTGCTGCAATACCCCGGGCTGGCGCAGGCGGCGGGTCAGGCCCCGGACGACTGGCGGCGCCTGGATAGTCCGGGCATCCCCCTGTTGGCGGCGATCCTTGACGCCATCGCCACCCGCCCGGACCTGTCCGCCGGGGCCCTCATGGAGCGCTGGCGGGACACCCCGGAGGCCCCCCACCTGGCGCGGCTGAGCGATCCCGGCTTGGTCCGCCACATACCGCCGGACGGGGTCGAGCCGGAGTTCCTCGGTGCCTTGGCTATCCTGGGCGCCGAAGCCCGTAGCCGCGACCAGGCGGCCCTGCTCAATCGGCTGAGCCCCTCCCAGTGGAGCGAGGAGGACAAGCGCCGCCTGCGGGCAGGCTTGGCGGACCGGCCTGAGGGGCCGGATCAGGCAGACCAGGCCAGCCCTGAAGCGTGACCGCGCTGGGCCGGTGTTGGCGTGGGCCGGCAGCGGGTTGGAAGAAGGGTGTAACAAACACCTGGTGTTGTCGCTGCATCACCTGCGCTTCGGCCGACATCGAGAGGCCCTGGGGGGGATCGGCCGGGTTGCGCAGTTCGACTTCTTTCCGTTCCAGGTGAACTTCCCTGCATCGCGCCTGAAGCCGCTCCCACAGGCGGTATCCGGCTTGGCCTCAGATGACCTTGGAGAACCCCACCGGTCCCGTCTTCTTGGCCAAGTAGGCGTCGAAGGCCATGCAGATGTTGCGGATCAGCAGCCGCCCGCGGGGCAGGACCTGGATGCCGTTGCCGTCCAGCTCCAGCAGCCCGTCGGCGGCCATGGGGGCCAGCTTGGGGAGGTCGGTGGCGAAGTAGTCGGCGAAGGCGATGCCCCAGGCCTGTTCCACCCCGGCGTAGCTCAGTTCGAAATGGCAGATGAGCCGGGTGATGACGTCACGGCGGATCTCGTCATCCCGGCTCAAGGCGATGCCGCGGAACACCGCCAGGCGCCCGGCGTCGATGCGGGCATAGTAGGCATCGAGCTCCCGCTCGTTCTGGCCGTAGGTGTTGCCGACCTTGCCGATGGAGGTCATGCCCAGCCCGATCAGGTCGCAGTCGGCATGGGTGGAGTAGCCCTGGAAGTTGCGGTACAGGGTGCCGTTGCGCTGGGCCAGGGCCAGTTCGTCGTCCGGGCGGGCGAAGTGGTCCATGCCAATGTAGACATAGCCCGCCGCGGTAAGACGGTCGATGGTCTCTTGGAGGATCTGGAGCTTGACCTCCGGGCGCGGGAGTTGGGCCTCGTCGATGCGCCGTTGGGGCTTGAAGCGCTCCGGGAGGTGGGCGTAGTTGAAGACGGACAGGCGCTCCGGGGCGAACTCGATGATGCGGTCCAGGGTTCGGCCGAACGATGACACGGTCTGGCGGGGCAGGCCGTACATCAGGTCTACGCTCACCGAGCGGAAGCCCTGGGCACGGGCCGCCTCCAGCACTGCCAGGGTCTCCGCCTCGGTCTGGATGCGGTTGACCGCCTGCTGCACCGTCGGCTCGAAGTCCTGGACACCCAGGCTCATGCGGTTGAAACCCAGGCGGCGCAGCAGGGCGACGGTCTGGGCGTCGGCCTCCCGGGGGTCTATCTCGATGGAGAACTC
>DYRB01000409.1:1745-3159 GCA_020718945.1 Lamprocystis purpurea
CGCCTCAGCCCTCGCCTGTCACTTCGAGCCCGCGCCTGTGGGTCTCGTTGATCTGCTTGAGCAGGGTGTGGAAGGGGATGTCCTCGGAGAACTGGGCGGCCAGGTCCATGAAGGGCAAGTCCTCCCGCCCGAAGGCGTACCTTCCGTCCAGCATGGACTGGTAGACGGCCTTGATGCCCTCCTCCAGCGGGTCCAGGAAGGCGGGGAATTGCTTGAGGTCCTCCAGCTCAAACTCCAGGCAGGCGCGCAGGTCATCGACCTCGAACACCGCCTGGCGGACCCATTCCACGTACTCGTCTACCGTCTTCGCCCGCCTCAGGCTCATGGTTGTGCCGCCGCCTCCGCAAATGTTTCGTGATACTCGACCAATTGGTCGCGGTTGAGCAGGAAGACGCCCTCCCCGCCCCGCTCGAACTCCAACCACAGGAAGGGCAGATCCGGGAATCGCCGCGTCAACTCCGCCGCGGTGCTGCCGATCTCGACCACCAGGATGCCCTCCGGAGTCAGGTGGTTGGGGGCATCCCGCAGGATACGCAATACCAGGTCCAGCCCGGACTCGCCTCCGGCCAGGCCCAGGGCCGGTTCCTTGCGGTACTCCTCCGGCAACGACGCCAATTCCTCGGCCCCGACATAGGGTGGATTGCTGACGATGATGTCGTAGCGCTGGCCGTCCAGGCCGCAGAAGAGATCGGACTCCAGGGCCCGCACCCGCTCGTGCAGGCCGTGGTTGTCGATGTTGGTCTCAGCCACCCGCAGGGCCGCAGGGGAGATGTCCACCAGGTCCACCACTACATGGGGGAGATAGACCGCGGTGGCGATGCCGATGCAGCCGCTGCCGGTGCACAGGTCCAGCACCCGGGTCACGCCCTCGGCGTCGATCCAGGGGTCGAAGCCCGCCTCGATCAGCTCCGCCAGGGGCGAGCGGGGCACCAGCACGTCCTCGTTGACATGGAACTCGATCCCGGCGAACCAGGCCCGCTGGGTCAGATAGGCCGCGGGCTTTCGCTCGCTGATGCGCCGCTCCACCAGATCGGTGACCGCGACCCGCTCCGCCGGGGTCAGGCGGCAGTCGCGGTAGTTCGGCGGCAGGTCCGGGGGCAGATGCAGGGCGTGCAGGACCAGGTGCAGGGCCTCGTCCAGGGCGTTGTCCGTGCCGTGACCGAAGAAGAGCCCGGCCGCGTTGAAGCGGCTCGCCCCCCAGCGGACGAAGTCCTGGATGCTGATCAGCCCGTCGGGTTGTTCGGACATGCGTGGGGTGCTCGCGTGACTGTGGAGGGATCTGGGACGGCGCCGGGGCGCAGCGGAAAGGCGGCAAGGATAGCATCGCTGCGGCGGCTTCAGTATCGGCTCAGGTGACCTTGCAGCAATTCCAAATTTGAGACCAACACCCGGCGCAGCGGCCGGAAACACCGTG
>DYRB01000026.1 GCA_020718945.1 Lamprocystis purpurea
CGCCAGCATTTGCAGGGCCCGCAATGGTCGCAGCAGCAATACAAGGTGGCCTTGCCCCGATGCCCGGCCAGGACATAGATGCAGGGGGCGCGCCCGGGCGCTGCGGCGGGCGGCGCCGCTCAGGCCCGCTTGAGCAGTTCGGCCAGGTTGCGCGCATCCGTCGGGATGCGCACCCCGGTGACCTGGACCAGGGCCTTGAGCAGGGCGGTGAAGGGACCGCCGACCTGGGCCGTGGGGGCCTGGTCGAAGCACTCCTCGAAGGCCCCGGCGGCCCGGGCGATGAACTGGCGGGCGGCGGGGGACGGCTTGGGTGGTGCCACCCGTTTGGGCGGCGCGGGGGTTGGCGGTTCGGCGGGCTGGACCTCCTGGGCAACGCCGACGGTGCCGACGCTGGACGCCAGGCGCAGGATCTCGCCGCGCAGGGCGCCGAGATAGTCCTCGTCATAGCCACGGCAGAAGCGGTCCCCCTCGCGCAGGCCCTCCAGCAATCGGGTGCGGGTGTCGGCCTCAAGGGCTTCGAGGCGGGTGGCCAGGGTGATGGCGGTCCGGGCCAGGTCGGCCAGTTCAGCAGGGACCTTGGGCGCGGTCGCCGCGGTCTTGCGACCCGCGGCCTTGGCCGGGACCTGGGCAGCCGCCGTCGGGGCCGTCGGCTCAACATGCTCCGGGTCGGGGTTGGCGACGGTCAGTTCGTAACAAGTGGCCAGGTCGTAGGCCAGGGCGGCGGCGAACAGCTCGCGGCTCTCCGCATCGCCGACCCCCCGCTCCGCCAGGGGCGCCAGCATGGCGGCGCGTTGCTCCTCGCTCAGGCGATAGGGCTCGACGAAGCGCTTGCGGGCCTGGGTCTGGGCGGCCGGGGACTGGCCGGCGGGCGTCGGCTTGGTCGGCATCGGGTTGGATGGCGCCGCGGCCTGGCCCTTGGCGCCGGGGTCTGGGTCGTCCCGGGTGGGGGACAGGATGTTGCGGACCCAATAGCTGCGACCACTGTGGGTCCGCTGGGGGATCTGGGGTTCCGGAGCGACTTTGCCCATGAATCGGTTTCCTCCGTTTGCGCTATTAAAGCACAGTTTCCCGATCACCATCCGCCGGCAGCAGTTCCAAATTTGGGTGCCAGATTGGTGCCCGTGGGAGCGGCGCCTCGCCGCGACTCAGTAGCGCTGTGGCCGCCGGGCTCGCTGCGCTTCGCCCGGTCGCGCCGAGGCGGCGCTCCCACGGTGCTTCCGACCGCGGTGTTAAGTGATGGTCCCAAATTTGGAATTGCTGATCCGCCGGTGCGGACGCCGGGTGTGGACGCCGGGTGCGGCGGGCGCTAAGCGCGCCCGTCCCCTACATAGGGATTGCTGCGCCGCTCCTCGCCGAAGCTGGACATGGGCCCATGCCCGGGGATAAAGCGGACCTCGTCGCCCAGGGGGAACAGGCGGTTGCGGATCGAGTCGCGCAGGTCGCGGTAGTTGCCGCGGGGGAAGTCCCAGCGCCCGATGCCGCCCTGGAAGAGCACGTCCCCGACCTGGGCCAGGGCCGCCTCGGGCTGGTAGAACACGATGTGCCCAGGGGTGTGACCTGGGCAGTGGATCACCCGAAGCCTGGTCTCCCCCAGTTCGACCTGGTCGCCGTCCGCAAGCCATTGTCCAGGCCGGAAGGGCTCCACCCTCGGGGCACTGAACATCCGCGCCTGCTCGGGCAGGGCGTCGAGCAGGAAGGCGTCGTCGCAATGCGGCCCAAACACCGGGATGTCCAGGGCCTCTGCCAGGGCAGGCGCACCGCCGACGTGGTCGATGTGACCGTGGGTCAGCAGGATCTTGACCGGCGTGACGCCCTCGGCGCGGATCGCCGCCAGGATCAGCTCCGGGTCCCCGCCCGGGTCCACCAGGGCCGCCTGACCGGTGACCGGACACCACACCAGGGTGCAGTTCTGCTGGAACAGGGTCACCGGGACTATGCGGTACTTCAAGACGGGCTCCGGCATGGGGACCTCCGGGTTGCCTACTTGGCCCGCTCGTCCAGGCGTTTGATGACCTCCTTGGTCAGGTCCAGGCTGCCGTCGATATACAGCAACCCGGCCTGTTGGCGCTCGAACACCGCGCCTATCTTCTTCTCCTTCGACAGGGCCTGGACCACCTCGGTGGCCGGACCCACGATGGCCTGGGCCAGCTTCTGCTGCTCCTTGGCCACCTCTTGCTGGATGCCACCGGCCTCCTTCTGGAAGGTCTCGATCTGCTTCTTGATCTCCTCCTCCTTCTTCTTGATCTGGTCCTTGCTCATCAGTGGCTTGTCGCGCTCCAGGGTCTGCTGCTGGGCGCGGATGCCCTGCTCCTGCTTGGCGAACTCCTCAGACCTGGGCCCGTACTTCGCCTTCAGGGTCTCCTGGGCGCGCTGGCCGAGCTTGCTCTTCTCCAGGACCTGCTGCATGTCCACGTAGCCGATGTTGGCGGCATCGGCGGCCAGGCCCGGGGTGGCCAGGGTCAGGGCGGCGGCGAACAGGGCAAAGCGTCGCATCATCTCGATGTCCTCGTCAGGTACTAGGGCCAGCGGGCAGGTGCCCCTGGCTGCGGGGTGGCGGTGGCGCGGGGCGATCCTGGCTAGACCCCGCGGCGGGAGGCGCGATTCTACCCGCCAAGGTCGGGCCTGGCATCGGTTTTCGCAGAGCGCGCAATACCGGCACCCCCTGCCGCGGCCCTTGCGTCCCCGCTCCGGCTGAGACATCCTTTGCCCGCAACGGTGTGGTCTGACTCGGGTGGAGGTTAGCGGTGGCCAGTTCGCTGCAGGAACAATTGCTCAAGGCCGGGCTGGTCAGCCAGCAGAAGGCCAAACAGAACAAGACCGAGAAGCGCAAAGACGCCAAGTCCCGCGGCCAGGCCCCGGACCCGGCCGCCGAGGAGCGCCGCAAGCGCGCCGAGCAGGCCCAGGCCGAGAAGGCCGAGCGGGATCGTGCCCTCAATCGGGAGCGCCAGGAGGCGGCCCAGCGCGCCGCCCAGGGCAACGAGCTGCGCCAGCTCATCCACGCCCATCGGGTCACCCGCGACCGCGGCGAGGTCGCCTTCAACTTCGCCGACGGCAAGGCGCTCAAGCGCATCTACCTGACCCCGGAACAGCACCGGGGCCTGACCGAGGGGCGCCTGGCGGTGGTCCGCCAGGACCACTTCTACGAACTGGTCCCCCCCGATATCGCCGAGCGCATCCGGGCCCGGGCCCCGGAACTGGTGGTGGTCCACAACCAGCGCGCCGCCGCCCCGGCCCCGGCCAAGGATGCCGAGGACCCCTATGCCGGCTACGAGGTCCCGGACGATCTGATGTGGTAGCGGCCGGCGGGGACGTTCAATTTAGCCGCAAATGAACGCAAATTTACGCAAATGGTTCAGCGGCTTAGGAGAGTCCCTCGATCTCCCGCAGGCTGAGGCGGACGCCGGCTCCAGACCTCTTTGCGTCCATCGGCGTTCATTTGTGGCCCAATTGCCTTTCTGAAACTGAAGCGCCAGCTACTCGCCACAAGCCACCGGAGCCCCGCCCATGCCCGAGGTAGAGAATCGCCGGCTCGCCGTCCTGATCGATGCCGACAACGCCCAGGCATCCATCGTCGAGGGGCTGTTGGCAGAGATCGCCAAGTACGGCACCGCCCACGTCAAGCGCATCTATGGCGACTGGACCCTGCCCAACCTGGGGTCCTGGAAACCCACATTGCTGCGCTACTCCATCCAGCCCATGCAGCAGTTCCGCTACACCACGGGTAAGAACGCCACGGACGGGGCCATGATGATCGACGCCATGGACCTACTCTATACGCGCAATTTCGACGGCTTCTGCATCGTCTCCAGCGACAGCGACTTCACCCGGCTTGCCTCGCGTATCCGCGAGTCGGGGCTGGCGGTGTTCGGCTTCGGTGAGAAGAAGACCCCGGAGCCCTTCGTCGCCGCCTGCGACAAGTTCATCTTCGTCGAGCTGCTGCGGGAGGACGAGGCCGACGCACCGCCCTCGGCGCGCAAGTCCGCCAAGGAGCTCAAGCAGGACCCGAAGCTGGTCCACCTGCTGCGCAACGCCGTGGCCGCCGCCTCCGACGACAGCGGCTGGGCCGCCCTGAGCGCCGTGGGCAACAATGTCGCCAAGGTCGCCCCGGAGTTCGACCCGCGCACCTGGGGTTACGCGAAGTTGAGCGGACTGGTAAAGGCCGTGGGGCTGTTCGAGGTGGAGGAGCGCCTGTTGGGCGGCGGGCCTCACAAGGTTCTGTACGTGCACGATAAGAAGGGCGCAGCGCAGTGACCCCGGGGGCCAGCCCAGCCCTGATCGACACCCACTGCCACCTGGATGTGGCCGAGTTCGACCCGGACCGCGACCAGGTCCTGGCCGAGGCCCGCGCCGCCGGGCTCATCGGCCTGGTCATCCCCGCCATCCACGCCGCCGGCTGGCCTGGCCTGCTGCGCCTGTGCGTCGACCAACCCGACCTGCATCCGGCCCTCGGCCTCCACCCGATCTACCTGGACCAGCACAGGCCCGAACACATTGCCGACCTGGAACGTGCCCTTTCGGAGACCCGCCCACTGGCCGTGGGCGAGATCGGCCTGGACTTCTTCCAGCCGGGCCTGGACCCGGCCCGCCAACAGGCCCTGTTCGAGGCCCAACTCGCCCTGGCCCGGGACTCCGGGCTGCCGGTGCTGCTGCACACCCGCAAGGCCAACGACCGGGTCCTGGCCACCCTCAAGCGCCTGCGGGTGCGCGGGGGCATTGCCCACGCCTTCAACGGCAGCCTGCAACAGGCCGGGCAGTTCCTGGACTTAGGCTTCAAGCTCGGCTTCGGCGGCATGCTGACCTTCGAGCGCTCGCTGAAACTCAGGCCCCTGGCCAAGGCCCTGCCCATCGAGGCCATAGTCCTGGAGACCGACGCCCCGGACCTCACCGTCGCCGCCCACCAGGGCAGCCGCAACAGCCCGGCCTACCTGCCCGATGTGTTGACCGCCCTGGCCCAGGTGCGCGATGCCGACCCGGCGGAACTGGCAGCCCAGACCACCCGCAATGCCTGCGAGGTGTTGGGACTGCCGCTAGCCACTAGAAGCTTGAACCCAGTAAGATCAATTCGGCCGCAAATTACGCAAATAAACGCAAATGGATCAGTCGGTTAGGAAAAATCCGCAGGTCACCCGCAGAGCGAGCGGGAGACCGACACGAAGTCCTTGTTTATTTGCGTCTATTTGCGTTCATTTGCGGCTCAACTGCTTTTCTTAGGTTTACCGTCCCCATGCCCGAGACCCCAGACCAGCCGCCGCCGGACCCCGAGCCCCTGTTCGAGCGCACCCGCATCCTGGTGGGCGCGGCCGGGGTCGAGCGTCTGCGCGCCGCCCGGGTCCTGCTCGCCGGCCTGGGCGGGGTAGGCTCCTTCGCCGCCGAGGCCCTGGCCCGGGCCGGCATAGGCCATCTGACCCTGGCCGATCACGACCGGGTCTCCCCGTCCAATCTCAACCGCCAGCTCTGTGCCCTGGGCCCGACGGTCGGGCGGCCCAAGGCCCAGGTCATGGCCGAGCGGGTGCGCGACATCAATCCGGACTGCCGTCTGACCCTGCTGGAGTCCTTCCTGCCTGCCGAGGAGATGCCGGCACTGGTCGGCGGTGATGCTGCCGGCGGTTTCGATCAGGTGGTGGACGCCATTGACAGCCTGAGCAGCAAGGTTGCCCTGATCGTCGCTTGCGTGGAGGCCGGGGTCCCAGTCGCCAGCAGCATGGGGGCCGGGGGAAGGCTGGACCCCACGCGCATCCGCACCGGGGACCTGATGGACTCCCAGGGCTGCCCCCTGGCCCGGGTAGTGCGGCAGCGGCTCCGCCGTCGCGGGGTCGAGCGCGGGGTGCTGGCGGTCTGGTCCGAGGAGCCCCCACTGCCGCCCCTGCCGCCGGAACCGACCGGGCGCGGCCGACCGCGGGCGGTCAACGGCACTATCAGCTACCTGCCGGCCCTGTTCGGGCTCACCCTGGCGGGCCTGGTGGTGCGGCGCATCCTCGGCCCCTGAACCTTCAGCCTGGAAAGACAAATTCGGCCGCAAATTACGCAAATTTACGCAGATGAGTCAGTCAGTTAGGCAGAGTCCGCGAGTCACCCCCAGGGTGATCCGGAGAGCGACGGGAACTCCTTGCATATTTGCGTCTATTTGCGGTGATTTGCGGCTCAACTGCCTTTCTTAGGTTCAGCCCTCAGGCCGCCGTACCGGGCACGCCGAAGCGCTCCTCCAGATAGGCGATGATCGCCTTGGACTCATAGAGCCAGCGTGCCTGGCCGCCCTCGTCGATACGCAGGCAAGGTACCTGCACCTTGCCACCGCCGGCCTCCAGGGCGGCGCGATGGACCGGGTCGCCCTGGGCGTCGCGGGTCTCCACCGGCAGATTCAGGCGATGCAGGGCCCGGCGGGTCTTGATGCAGAAGGGACAGGCGTAGAACTGATAGAGGGACAGGTCCAGGGCCGCGGTCGCTACCACCCGCTGTGCCTCCGGGGTGCGCTGGACCGGCTTGGGTCGGGTGGCCCAGTCGATGAAGACGATGACACGGCCGAGACCTTCGCGCAGGGCATTGAGGATCAAGTGGGGGCTCCGGGTGATTGAGGTGGCCAGGCATGGTGGCCGAGGGGCGGGGCGGATTCAACCCCGGCCCGCCGGGCGCGGGGGAAACTCCCGAAAGCAGTCCCGCGCCAGGGGCGAGCGCCAGAGATAGGCGACCACCACCAGGCTCGCCAGGACCCCGGCCACCAGGCCGCCATCGAGGGTCAGGACCAGGGGGCGCCCGGAGGCAAGCAGCCCGCCCAGTGCTATGACCGGGAAGGCCAGGGCCGAGGCGCTCAGCAGGGTCCGCCCCCGGGCCCAGACCGCCCGCCATACAGGCCCCGCCTCCGGCCGACGGCGGGCCGCGGCGATCAGCACCGGCAGGGCGATCAGGTCCGCGATCAGGTACTCAGGGCGGACCAGACCGCGCAGGAACAGGACCTCCTGGCCCATGGTGGGCAGGAAGCTGACCCCGAGCAGGATCAGGTGCCGCACCAGGACCAGCATGGCCAGCCACAGGGCCGGCGGGACGCGCAGCACCAGGGTGTCGCTGTAGCGATGGGGCGGGTAGTGCAGGGGCATGGGTAGTGGCAAATCCGGGTTGCAGGGTGACAGTTCGCCGATCACGCGATCAGCGGCGCCAGATCTCGCCCCCGGGGCTCGCCCCGGCAACGAGCCGGCTCGTCCTCGACGGTCGAGCACAGATATTCCCTGATGCCCGCGGTGGGGCCGAGCCCATGCCCGGCCCTGTCCCGTCTAGGCCGAGCCCGATTCGGCCCTCGGCATCCTTGCCGAGGTGGTTGGGTCGCGGCTCAGCGGATGTGGCGGGGCTGATCCTTGACCAGATAGGCCTCCTCCTCGGGGCTCAGGTCCACCTCGTCGAAGCCGGTGATCATGGGCTTGACGTGCTCGACGAAGGAATGCCCCGTGGTGAGCAGGTAGATGTGGGCCACGATGAAGGCGGCGATGGCGAAGGCCGCTGCGGTGTGGACCAGGGCGACCCAGCTCAGCCATTCGGATGCCTGTGGAAGGTGCTGCCAGAGCCCATAAAGCAGGTAGGGGATGCCGGAGATCCAGATGGCCGGAAACAGGACGAGCTTGAGCCCCAGGTAGGCCAGGGCCTGGAGCGGGTTGTGCTTGCGCCAATAGGCCTTGCGATAGGGGTGCCCCTCGCCCTGGAAGATGCCCCAGGCGTAGAAGCGCGCCACCTGCCAGAGCCCCTTGGCGCTCGGGACAAAGTGCCGCCAGGTCCCGGTGGTGAGGAGCCAGAAGGTGGCAAGGATCCACAGCACGCCCAAGGCCAGGGCGGCGATGGTGTGCAGGGTGACGGCTTCCTCGAAGTCGATCAGGCTATGAAAGCCATGGACCCCGAATCCGGTCGCCAGCAGGGTGACGATGAGGACCATCTGGGTCCAGTGCCAGAAACGCTCGAAGTGCGAGAAGATCAGGACTTGGCGCGTGCTCATGAATGGGTCCCCCGATTGCGCCGCATGGTGCGGATGAGGCCATGGCCGAGGACACCCCCGAGGACCGCGGCAAGGGCTAAGAGTCCGATGAGATCCACCCGGCGATCAGCGTCGCGCCCGGGCATATAGACCCCCTGTACCGAGGCCAGCCGCCCCGGCTCGGTATGGCAGTCGGCGCAGGCCAGGGCGTCCTCCTTGGGGGCGACCATGTGGGTGATGGGCCAGAAGGAGGCGGTCTCCACATAGCCGAAGTCGCCGCTGTAGGGGAGCCCGAAGTCCTTCATGCCCCGCTCCACCGCCTTGGCCATGTCGTAGTTGCCCCAATAGGCGTCCTGATCGTCGCCCCACAGATGGGTGTAGACGAGGGTGCCGTTGCCCTTGTCGAAGGGCTGCCAGGTGTGCATGACCTTGAAGGGCCAGATCCGCGACTTGGGGTCGTCCCGCGACCCGGTGAAGGCGTTGATGGGCACCGGCTGCTGGTTGACGTCGAACTTGGTATCGATGGTCGTGTAGCGCATCTGCCCGTCGAACCAGGCGTACAGGGGGACCAGGTCCTCGGCGAAGGTGAAATTGCCCTTGATGGACTTGTAGGTATAGCGGTGCTGGCCGTTCCCCTGCGTATAGTTCGACTCGTGATACCCCTCGCCATCCTTGAGCTTGCCGGCGGTGCGCCAGTCCCAATCCACCACGGTGGCGACCCCGCCCCGGGCGAAGGCCGGTATGTGGCAGGTCTGGCAGGCGATCTTGTCCACATGGCCGTTGAGCTTGATGTGGGCGACCGAGTCGTTGGGGTGGGGGGCCGTGCCGTGGCAGGACTCGCAGGTGGCCACGTCGCGCCGCTCGCCGGGCTTGCCCTGGCCCTCCTGGTCCCTGGCGACCAACTGGTAGCGGCTGCCGGCCCAGACGTGATCCCGGGTGACATGGCAGGCGGTGCAGGCGAAGTTGGCCCCATCGGCGGCCATGTGCACGTCCAGGTCGCGGCTGGGGGCGGTCAGGGCGGAGGACAGGTCCCCGTGCTTGACGTTGTCGCCGCCACCGCCGAAGAAGTGACAGGTGCCGCAGTTCTGGCGCTGGGGTAGGACCACCCCCTGGGCCACCGCGGTCAGGTCGATGGGCTTCTTGCCCTCGAACATCACCGAGCAGGCCGCGTTGCCCTGGGTGGCCGGGGTGCGATAGTAGGTCCCGGTCCCGTCGTGGCAGACGACGCAGTCGATGTTGTCCTGGTTGGTGAAGTCGAAGGTCTCGTCCTTCCAGCCGTAGCCGGCGTGGCACTGGGCGCACATGCCCTCGTTGCCGCGGGAGTTGGTGCAGAAGTTGTTGATGAGATGGCGCTTGCCGAGCATCTGCCCGGTCACCGGGTCCTTGAACTCCCAGGTCCAGTGGACGTTCTTCATGAACTGATGCCCGGTCTCGGTATGGCAGCTCAGGCACGCCTTGGTCACCTCGGGGCCTGAGGCAAAGGGCCCCTTGAGGGCCTCCAGCTTGGCGTGGTCCGTGGTGCGACCGCGCAGGGGCCCAGAGACTTGGGGCCCGGAGACCTGAGGCCCGGAGGCCGGGGGAGGCGGCGGCTGCGGCGGCGCGTGCTCCGCAGTCCCGGGCGGTGCGGGGAGGTCCTCCAATGGGTGCTCGGCCGAGCCCCCTGGCGCTGCCCAGAGTGCCAGGCCCAGCCCGGCGATCAGGAGCATGATCTTTCTTTTCATGGCTTCACCTTTGACTGTCGCTGCGGGCCCTCGCCCATCGACAGGATGGGCGCACCCCGCAGCGTGCAGAGGGAAGCATAGTTCGCCTGACCAGTGCCATGAGTACCGTCAACATTCCGGTTACCTCAGACCCCGAGGGGCTCACTTGTCCGACCTCACCCATCGGAGATCCCGCCGCTAGCCCGCACGAGAATGTCATAGCGCAAACGGCTCGGGCGGCTGCGGACTTGCTGCGCCGCAGCAGCGGGGCGGAGAATGCGCGGCTTTCGAGCGACCGCCACCTGGCCTCCCCAGCCATGAGCGCACAACCCCAACTCCTCAGCGGCGACGAGGCGGTTGCCCCGGCCGCCCTGCACGCCAGGGTCCGCCTCGGCACCGGTTATCCGGGCACCCCGTCTACCGAGATCCTGGAAGCCTTCGACAAGCTGGGGGGCCGGGCCCAATGGTCCCCCAACGAGAAGGTGGCCCTGGAGGTCGGCCTGGGGGCGGCCTTCGGCGGGGCCCGCACCCTGGTTACCATGAAGCACATCGGGCTCAATGTGGCCGCCGACCCGCTGTTCACCGCCGCCTACACGGACCTGGAAGCGGGCCTGGTGGTGGTCTCCGCCGACGATCCGGGCATGGCCTCCAGCCAGAACGAGCAGGACAACCGCCACTATGCCCGGGCCGCCGCCTTGCCCATGCTGGAGCCCATGGACTCCCAGCAGGCCTATGACCTGACCCTGCTCGCCTTCGACATTTCCGAGCGCTGGCGCATCCCGGTGATCCTGCGCATCACCACCCGGGTCTGCCACTCCAAGACCCTGGTCCGGCCCCGGGCGTCCCAGGCCGAGACCCCGACGCCGGGCTTCCGCCGCGACATCCAGGCACGGGTCATGATCCCCGCCTACGCCAAGCCGGCCCACCACCGGCTGCGCCACAAGCTCGCCGAGATCGCCGCCTGGAACGATGCCGAGGGGCCCAGTCGGGTCTTCCCCGGGGGGCCCGGGTCCGATGGCGATCTGGGCATCATCGCCACCGGCATAGCCGCGGTCCACGCCCGGGAGGCCGCCCCCGGGGCCCGTCTGCTGGCCATAGGCCTGACCTACCCGCTGCCCCTGGGGACCATCCGCGCCTTTGCCGACACCTGCGAGCGCCTGCTAGTCCTGGAGGAGGGCGACCCGGTTCTGCACCAGGCCCTGCTGGCCGCCGGCATCCCGGCGGAGGGCAAGCCGGACATGTACCGCTTCGGCGAACTCAACGTGGCCCGGGTGCGCCGCATCCTGGCCGGGGACCAGACCCCGGAGCCGGTCCCGCCCAAGGGCAAGCCCCCGGAGCTGTGCCAGGGGTGCTCCCACCGCGGCGTCTTCGAGGTCCTGCGGGACATGGACTGCATCGTCGCCGGGGACATCGGCTGCTATACGCTGGGGGTCCTGCCGCCCTTCTCGGCCATGGACACCTGTGTCTGCATGGGGGCCAGCATCGGCGTCGGGCTTGGGCTGCGCCATGTGCTGCCGGAGGACCAGGCGCGGCGGGTGGTCAGCGTCATCGGCGACTCGACCTTTGTCCACTCCGGACTGACCGGGGTGGCGGAGATGGTCTACAACCCGCCGGCCACGGGCCATGTGGTCCTGATCCTGGACAACGGTACCACCGCCATGACCGGGCAGCAGGAGCACCCAGGGACCGGCCGGACCCTGAGCCACGACCCCACGGGCAAGATCAGCTTCGAGGGCCTGGCCAGGGCCATGGGGGTGCAGAACGTCCATGTGGTCGCCTTCAACGAGGCGGATGGGACCCTGGAGGCCCTGCTCAAGGACCTGCTGGCCCGCCCCGAGACCTCCCTGGTGGTGGCCCGCCAGCCCTGTGTACTGGCCGCGCCCAAGATCCGCTTCCACGAAAAGGCCGCCACCGACCGGCTCCAGGCCTGTCCGTCGTCCCTGGTGGACGACTAGAACCATGAGCAAAGTCATCAACTTAGTGGTTGCCGGGCTCGGCGGGCAAGGGGTGCTCAAGGCCTCCGACATCCTGGCCGAGGCGGCCTTCCGCGCCGGGTTCGATGTCAAGAAGAGCGAACTGCACGGCATGAGCCAGCGCGGCGGCTCGGTGAGCAGCGACGTGCGCTTCGGCGACCAGGTCTGGAGCCCCATGGTCCCGGCGGGCGAGGCGGACTGCCTGGTGGTGCTCGACGAGACCCAGGTCGAGGTCAACCGCGGCGTCCTGCGCCCGGGCGGGGTCCTGATCGGGCCGGACCTGATAGCGCCTGGGGCCCTGAAGAACAAGAAGAGTCTGAACGTGGCCCTGCTCGGGGCCCTGTCCAGCCACCTGGAGATCCCTGAGGAGCACTGGCTGGCGGCCATCCGGGCCAACCTGGCCGAGAAGCTCCACAAGGCCAACGAACAGTCCTTCGCCCTGGGGCGGGCGGCGGGGCGCTTTTAAAGACGATCAGTTCAGCCGCAAATGAACGCAAATAGACGCAAATGGACAAGGATTTTGCGTCGGCGGGCGGCTCGCCCTGCGGGTGAACTGCGGGCTCGGCCTAACTCACTGAACCATTTGCGTTAATTTGCGTAATTTGCGGCCGAGTTGTTTTTCCAGGACCAAAGACCGTTCGAGGAGGCCACCAAACCATGCAGACCGAACTCTGGAACGACGCCGCCGGGGGTTTCCACCCGGTCAGCGCCCCCGATTTCCTGCCCGAGGCCAGGCTCAAGGAGGTCCAGCTGCGGCGCCTGCGCGCCGTGGTCGCTCGCGCCTACGATCAGGTGCCCCTATTCCGCCAGCGCCTGGAGAAGCGCGGCCTGACCCCGGACGACATCCGCGGCCTGGCCGACATCGCCAAGCTCCCCTTCACGGTCAAGACCGACCTGAGAGATACCTACCCCTTCGGGCTCTTCGCCAGCCCCATGGGCGATGTGGTCCGGCTGCACGCCTCCTCCGGGACCACCGGCAAGCCCATCGTCGTCGCCTATACGCGCGAAGACGTGGAGGTCTGGTCCGAGGTCATGGCCCGCACCTTCGCCGCCTGCGGCCTGCACCGCGGCGACATACTCCAGAATGCCTTCGGCTACGGGCTCTTCACCGGCGGCCTGGGTGCCCACTACGGGGCCGAGGCCCTGGGGGCCACGGTCATCCCCGTCTCAGGCGGCAACACCGACCGGCAGATCACGGTCCTGCGGGACTTCGGCGTCTCCGCCCTGTGCTGCACGCCGAGCTACTTCGTGCACCTGATCGAACGGGCCAAGGAGATCGGCGTGGACCTGCGCGACCTGCCGGTGCGGGTGGGGGTCTTCGGGGCCGAGCCCTGGTCTGACGGCATGCGCGCCCACATCGAGGCGGGGGCCGGGATCAAGGCCTACGACATCTATGGCCTGTCCGAGATCATCGGGCCGGGGGTGAGCGGCGAGTGCATGGCCCGACCGGCATGCACCTGCAAGAGGACCACTTCCTGGTCGAGTGCCTCAACCCCCACACCCTGGAACCCACGGTGGAGGGGGAACCCGGCGAACTGGTCATCACCACCCTGACCCGGGAGGCCATGCCCCTGCTGCGCTATCGCACCCGCGACATAGCCCGGCTCTACCGCGACCCCTGCCCCTGCGGGCGCGGCACGGCGCGCATGAGCCGGGTGACCGGGCGCAGCGACGACATGCTGATCATCCGCGGCGTCAACGTCTTCCCCTCCCAGATCGAGGAGGCCCTGCTGCGGGTGGAGGGGGCCACGCCCCACTATCTCATCGAGGTGGATCGCCCCGGGACCCTGGACGAGGTCAGGGTGAAGGTCGAGGTCAGGCCGGAGTCCTTCTCCGACCGCATGGACCGCATGCAGGCCCTGCGCGAGCGCATAGCCCGGGAGATCCACACCGTGGCCGGCATCCGCGCCGAGGTGGAACTGGTGGAACCGCGCAGCATCGAGCGCTTCGCCGGCAAGGCCAAGCGGGTGCTGGATCGGCGGGGGATGGAGGGCTGAGGACGCGACGCGGCTCTGCCTGCTGCGTCCCTGGAGTTGTCGGCGCGAGCGGGCGAAGCGCAGCGGGCCCGGTGGCCACCACAATGCTCAGTCGCGGCGAGGCGCCGCTCCCACGGGCACAGATCTAGCCTCCAAATTTGGAACTCCTGGAGCTTGGCCAAGCCGCTTGCGATGGGGCAAACGAGAGCCCCTCGGCTCGGACCTATGACGCGGCCATATCCGCACCCTTCATCTTGGAGCCATCCTCCATCGAGGTTGGTCCGCGCCCGATCTTCGTCCTGCGCCAGCGCCCCGGTGGGGAAACCCGAGGCGCACTGCCCTTCGTGGGCCCGTTCGCCGAGAGATCCGCTGGAAGGGCGACCGGGATTGCTTCTACAGGCTGATCGACCGCGGGGGGGACCATGTTGGTGCTTGCCGTGCGGGTGATCTGCGGCTACTGTGCCGCCCGGCGGCGGCCGATAAGTCCTTCCTGTTGGGTCCGCGCCCCCGGCCGCGATCCCAGGGTGGGAGATCGCCGATCCCGATGGTCAGCCCTGGGAGGCGTGCGAGCGCCACTTCAGCCCATTGGAGCTCTGCATCGACGCCCTGGCCGAGCTGGCGGGGCCCCGGCCATGACCGCCCGCCAGGGCCCAGGCCCAGCCCCTCACGACCGGAGCCCCCATGAGTCCACTCGTCCAGATCGTCACCCTGAACTGGAACGGCGCCGACGATACCCGCCGCTGTCTCGATCCCCTCTACGCCCCGGACTACGGGGACTATCGGGTGACGGTGGTCGACAACGGCTCCCGGGACGACTCCGTCGCCCGGATAAGTCCGCGGTCTTCGGCACCGCCCTGCTCCTGTCCAGGGCACTGGTGGAGCGGGTGGGCCTGC
>DYRB01000410.1 GCA_020718945.1 Lamprocystis purpurea
CGCTCCCACGGTGGGCCTCCCGGTCGGACCAACACCTAATGCAGACATAGCCAAACCAAAGGCCCCGCGGGTCTGGCCGCGCGGGGCCTTCGCCTGTTCAAGCCCGGAAGGGCTTGAAGGGCCGCTGCTCAGTGCATGGCACCCTGGTGCTGGGGGCCCTGGACGGAGTGCTGGCCGCCGTGGTGGCAGTGGCGCTGCATGCAGGCAATGACGTAGTGCAGCATGGTCCCGCCTACGGCGACGAAGGCCAGCAAGGTGGCTATGGCGCTCTGGAGCGGGTCGGCCCCGGCGAAGCTAATTACCAGCCAGGTGACGAAGGCGACCAGGGTAGACATGAACAGCACCAGGGCAAAGGGCCAGACCGAGGTGCATTGGGGACAGATCTTCATGGCAAGGGTCCAATGATGGGTTTTTGCTAGTTTCGACTTCCTGTCTGATCGGCTCCAAGACATTCGTCAATTCCGGCCGTTCGGGCATCTGCTACCGCCGACCGGCGCCGTTGTGCGGGGGGCTTAGGCCCAAGCATAGGGCCCGTCGCCGGGTTGTGAGCCCAGTCGCGGGGTGCCGGCCTGGGGACTTGTCGAGGATGGAACGGGCGTCACAGATCGCCACCTCTGGCGCTTGCCCGGTCCTGTCCGGCGGGCTTGGTGCGCCACCGCTCAGGAGGCCCTGGGTGCAGGCCCGAGGGTTTGAAGACCGTCACACAATGGTCGGCCTGCCCAGGGTAGAATTCCGACCGATTCTGTGGGATCGCTCGTGGCCAGCCCTCGCGGCCTCCGCGGTCCCGATGCACGTCGCCGAACCGTTCGCTCGCTCGACCCTTCGGCCGCCCCGCGGCCTCGCATCGATACCGTAGCCGGGCGCCGACAGGTGCCTCTGGGGGAGACATGGCCCGACACCTTGACTCAAAGTCCTTGCGGCGACTGGCCGCAACCCTGGCCCTATTGGCTTGGACCGGGCTGGCCCAGGCCCTGGTCACGCCCCCAGGGTCCGACCCGCAGCGGGTCGCCGGGCTGATCTACACCTATTTCCAGGGCCAGTGGTCGGCCCTGCCTGACCTGGATGCCCTGACCCCCGCGGGCCTGGGTACTGCCCCCGGCTTCGACCTCAATGCCGTCCCCGAGACCCGGGACTTCGCGGTGCGCTATGCCGGGGAGATCCAGATCCCCGCGGACGGCGTCTACACCTTCGCCACCCGTTCCGATGACGGCAGCGCCCTGTGGATCGACGGCACCCGGGTGGTGGACAACGACGGCCTGCACGGCCTGCGCACCCGCTCGGGAACCCTGGCCCTGACCGCTGGCGCCCACCGGATCGAGGTGCGGTTCTTCCAGCGCGGCAGCGCCCAAGGCCTGGAAGTGACCTGGTCCGGCCCCGGGGTCGCTTCTGGCCCCATCCCGGCCTCCGCCCTGTCCTTCGACCCCGCCGACCTGCCCGAGCCCCGGGCCCCGGACACCCCCGCCGGGGCAGAGTACCCGGGCCTGGCCTATGAGTACTACGAGGGCCAGTGGGACCTCCTGCCCGGCTTCGACGCCCTGAGGCCCCGGCTCGTCGGGGTCAGCGCCGGTTTCGATCTGGGTGAGCGCCTGCGCGACTCCAAGTACGCCTTCCGTTACCAGGGCTATGTCGAGATCCCCGAGGACGGGCTCTATACCTTCTACACCGGCTCGGACGACGGCAGCGCCCTGTGGATCGGCGACACCAAGGTCGTGGACAACGACGGCCTCCATTCTTATCGGGAGCGCTCCGGGACCCTGATGCTGGCCGCCGGGCGCCACCGCCTCACCGCCGCCGTGTTCCAGAAGTGGGGCGAGGCCCGACTCGACCTGGCCTATGCCGGCCCCGGGCTGGCCAAGACCGCCATCCCCGCCGCGGCCCTCACCCATACCCTGGAGATGTTGCCCCCCCTGCGCCCGGCGGACGGTCCCGCGGAGGGGCGCCAGGCCGGCCTGGCCTTTGCCTATTACGAGGGTGACTTCCAGACCGTGGCCGCCCTGGCGGCGGCCCAGGCCAGGTCCCACGGTGTGGTCCCCGGATTCAGCCTGGCACCGCGCGGGCGGGATACCCGCATCGGCTTCAGCTACCAGGGCTATGTGCGCGTCCCGGCCGACGGCTTCTACGGCTTCGAGACCCGCTCGGACGACGGCAGCGCCCTATGGATCGGCGACACCCAGGTCGTGAACAACGACGGTCCCCATGGCGACCGCGCCGTCTACGGCACCATCGGCCTCAAGGCCGGGCTGCACCGCATCCGGCTGGATTGGTTCCAGGGCTGGGGGAACAAGACCCTGGAGGTGCGCATGCGTGCCCCGGGCGGCGCCCTGGCCCCCATCCCGGCGGCGGACCTGCTGCACAGTGCCGACCAGCTCCCCGCCCTGAGCCCGGCCTCGGCCCTGCCGGCCACGGCCAGGCCAGGACTGGCCTACGCCTACTACGAGGGTGAATGGTCGGTGCTGCCGGACTTCACCACCCAGCCCCTGGCCGGGGTGGGCGTGGTGCCGACGGTGAGCCTGGCCCCGGCGGCCCGGGGCAACCGTTACGCCATGACCTTCGACGGCTTCGTCCAGATCCCCGAGGACGGCTTCTACGACCTCTATACCAACTCCGATGACGGCAGCCGGTTGTGGCTCGACGGCACCCTGGTGGTGGATAACGACGGTCTGCACTCGCCCCGGGAGGTGCTGGGCAATCTGGGCCTGGCGGCGGGCTGGCACCGCATCCGGGTCGCCTTCTTCCAGAAGTGGGGCGGTGCCGGTTTGGAGGTCGGCCTCCGCGGCACCGACGGGCAGCGCACCGCCATCCCCGCTGCACGCCTGGCCCATGACCCAGAGACCCTGCCGGTGCTGCGCGCCCCGGATGCGGCGCCGAGCGCCCTGCGTCCGGGCCTGGACTACGCCTACTACGAGGGGAAATGGTCCGCCCTGCCGGACTTCGCCAGCCTGACCCCGGTCACCACCGGCACCAGCCCGGGATTCAGCCTGACCCCACGTCGGCGCGAGGACCTCTACGCCTTCCGCTTCACGGGCTACATCGACATCCCCGAGTACGGCTATTACACCTTCTATACGAGCTCCGACGACGGCAGCCGCCTCTACATCGGCGACCAGTTGGTGGTGAACAACGACGGGCTGCACGGCCTGGTCGA
>DYRB01000027.1 GCA_020718945.1 Lamprocystis purpurea
CCAGGTCGTGGTTGATCTTCGGCGGCTTGGTGTGCTGGATGTTGATGGCGATGTCGCCCTGACCGCCGCAGTTGATCTGGCAGCAGGAGGTAGTGATGTGCACGCGGTTGGGCATATTCGCGCTGCGGAACTCGTCAATGAGTTCGTCCATCATCGACTTCACCACGCCGGAGGCGTCGGTGCCGGGGATGTCGCAATGCAGCCAACCCTGGGTGTGGGAGATCATAGCCACGGAATTCTGGGTACCGCCGACGATGAAGCCGGCATCTTCCACGGCCTTGATCAGGGGATCGACCTTGGCCGCGTCCTTGACCATGTATTCCAGATTGGAGCGCAGGGTGAAGTGGACAAAGCCGTCGGCGAACTGATCGCCGATGTCGCACAGCTTGCGCAGGGTGAAGACATCAAGGATACGCTGGGTCCCGACCTTGACCGTCCAGATCTCGTCCCCACTATAGGCGACGTGGCGCAGCACACCAGGCCGGGGATGCTCGTGATACTTCCACTGGCCGAAGTTCTTGCGCATCGTCGGATGCATGTACTGCCACGGGTCGGGGCACCCGGACTCGATCGGCTCACGCATGTCTGCCATTGCGTCTACTCCAAGGATTGATGCAAAAATACCGGTTGAATTCGCGGTCGCGTGCCCCCGCGGGGGCACGCCCTGGGCAACCTAGTTGCCGGCCTCTGCCTGACGCTCGAACCAGGCCTCCGCCGCCTCGTCCCAGCCATCCATGCGGATGTAGGAACTCTGGCGCGGGTGGCTGAGCATGTTCGGATCGGGATCGATACCGATGCCCTCCAGGAAGTTGGCCAGGCCGATGCGCTCGATCATCTCGCCGCAACGCTCGTGCTCCAGGCCGTTCTCGGCCCAGAAGTCGATGATGTTGCCGGCGAGTTCGACGATCTCCTCGTAGTCCTCTTCGGTATCGAGCTTCTTGAAGGGGACCAGCACGGTGCCCATCAGGTCGCCGATCTTCAGGGTACGCTTGCCGCCGATGAGGATGGTGACACCCTTGTCATCGCCGGGGTGCAGGGCCTTGGGCATCACGTTCAGGCAGTGCATGCAGCGCACGCAGTTGCGGTTGTTGACGGCCAGGGTGTCGTCGTCATTCAGGGCCAGGGCCTGGGTCGGGCAGCGGGTGATGACGTTGTCGATGTAGTACTGACGGCCCTTGTCGGCGACGTAGGCCTTGACCTCGGCCTGATCGACCTTCATGTCGTCGCGCCAGGTGCCGAGGACGGCGAAGTCCGCACGCTCTATGGCGTTCTGGCAGTCGTTGCCGCAGCCGGAGACCTTGAACTTGAACTTGTAGGGCAGGGCCGGGCGATGCACGTCGTCGGTGAAGTTGTTCACCAGCAGACGGTGGGCCTTCAGCTCATTGGTGCAGGACATCTCGCAGCGAGCCGCGCCGACGCAGGACATGGCGGTACGCACGCAGGGACCGGCGCCGCCGAGGTCCCAGCCGTACTCGTTGATCTCGTCGAAGAAGTGCTGGGTGGAGGGGCTGTCCACGCCGATGAACATGATGTTGCCGGTCTGACCGTGGAAGGTCACCAGGCCGGAGCCGTACTTCTCCCAGGTATCGCCCAACTGCCGCAGCATGGCGGTGGAGTAGTGGTTGCCGGCCGGGGGCTGCACGCGAACGGTGTGGAATTCCTTGGACTTGGGGAACGCCTTGCCGACCTCGGAGAAGCGCGGGATGATCCCGCCGCCATAACCAAAGACCGACACGGTACCGCCCTTCCAATAGCCCTTGCGGGTCTCGTAGGAGTGCTCCAACTGGCCCAGCATGTCATTGATGGTTTCGTTGATGCGGGGATCGGGGTGCTGGTCGCGGAGACGCTTGATGCCGGTGATGAAGCTTGGCCAGGGGCCACTCTCCAACTGGTCAAGCATCGGGGTGTTATGCTTCTGGATCGCCATTGCGCTATCGCTCCTAGTCTTTCAGGAAGGGAAGGATTCGGAAAGCCTCGGGGTTACTACGGCGGCCGGTCGCCCTTGTAAAGCGCCCGCGCCTGCCATACATCAAACCTGTGTTTGGACGCCGGGTTTGCCGTCGCTGGTGGCCGCCAGCTCGCTTGCCCTTGGTCGCCCGTCAATATACGTAATCGCGGCGCACGCATCCTACTGCACCTTCGGGTAGGAGACCCGCCCTGCCCTACCCCATTTGGGATAGGCCGGGGCTTGGGCCTCGGGCGGGGCCGCGACGACTCGTCGCCGGATTGACCCCAGGCCGCGCAAGGTGTCGGAAGATGTTACGCGCCCGTGACCCGTCAGTCAACGAATCCTAATATAAGCGACCCCTGATTGTGATGTTGGACAGATGTCTGGTCCCTTCGACATGGAGTCGACGGCCACGACGGTCCCCGCCAACCGTGAGGACGACCGGGAGATGCGCCCGGCGAGCATAGGCCCCCTCTCCTCCGTGGCGGGCGGCTACTCGGCCCGCGCCGGCAGCGCCCGGTGGGCGGCGTCTGCGGCCCTGGACGCCGCCCGGGAGCGACTGACCCGCTTGCTTTCCGGTCCGGAGGTCTACATGTTTCGGCACAGGCTGAGACCGGGCGATGGGTACCTGACCCACAACGTCCTGCACAACCGCGCCGGTTTCACCGACCCCGAAGGGTCGGGTCGGCTGCTGCTGCGGGCCCGCTACCTGGACCGGGTGCAGGGACAGGCAGGCTGAGCGGCCGGGCGACACGGCTCCAAGAACACGATTTCGATCACGAGAGCGGAAAGGCAGACCATGTTGAAACTGAGCGAGCTCCTGGTAGGCAACGGCGAACTGGAGTCCTTCGAGGACCTGATCCCCCTGGTGCAGGCCGTGGCCCGCAGCGGCGAGCGATTCTTCCGCATGGACGTCAAGCCGCCCTTCCCCGACACCCCGGACAACTGGGAAGACCGCCTGGAGGCCGCCTTCAGCGGTCTGGTCCGCTGACATGCCCACCCGCGCCGAGCCCGCCATGAAGTTCTCCGACCTCAGCAGCGTCACCCGCCTCAGCGACACCGCCGCAGACTCCGTCATCAACCGCGGCGCCGAGATGGCCGCCCTGGAATCGCATCTGGGCGCCCTGGAGGAACACTTCGAGGGCCTGCGCCGGGCCAGCGCCGCACCTAAGGAGTTCGCCGACCTGCGCCTGCAAATGGCGCGCACCCTGGTCGGACTGGAGCGCGGCGCCGAGGCATGGGGGCCAGCACGGGAATCCCTGGATGTCTTCGTCGCCGCCGAGGACTGGGAGTCTGCGGCAGACGCCTGCGACGTCCTGTTTCAGTGCGGCCAGCCGGGGTCCCTCGCCGCCCTCGGCCAGGGCATCTGGCTGGCGGTCACCTACCCCATGGACCCCGACCTGACCGTTGAACTGCTCACCCATGTGGTCGATGAGACCCCGGACGACGCCGACGGGGCCGCGGTGGCCGCCACCACGGCCCTGTTCATCGCCGACCTGCGCGCCGAAGGCAACCAGCGGGACAACCTGATGTTCTTCTCCACCCAGATCCTCGGCAACGTGGCCCGCCGCCACAGCGGGGTCCAGACCCAGGCCGAGTTCGACGCCTGGATGGACCGCCTGGAGCTGCGCGAGCCCGACAAGTTCCTGGTACGCCTGCGCAACGTGGTGGATGTCCTGGTCCAGGACGACTGGTGGTTCGACCGCGACGCCCTGCACGCCCGCCTCCCACCCAACTGAACAGCGCGCCCCGAGCGCCCACCCCCATACCTATGTATTGGCAAGAAGACCGCTCCGACCGCCCCTTTGAGGTACCCGACGACATCCAGGATGTCCTGTTCGCCGTGGCCTGTCGGCGCCTGCCGGTGGACCACGCCCAGGCCCTGGCCACCGCCCTGTTCGCCCTGGTGCCCTGGCTCGCCGACGAGCCCGGTGCCGCGGTGCACAACATCCACGTCGCCGGGTCCCAGAACGGCTGGGAGCGCCCGGACCAGGCGGCAGGCCAGTTCCTCATACCCTCGCGTCGCACCAAGCTCGCCATCCGCGTCCCCAAGGGCCGCGTCGCCGAACTGCAAGCGGTCCTGTGCGGCGTCACCCTGGACCTGGCCGGCCACCCCCTGACCCTGGGCGCAGCCAAGGCCCGACTGCTCAGCAAGGACGCCACCCTGTTCGCCCGTCAGGTGGTGACTCGGCCCGGGGACGACGAGGAGCGCTTCCTCGCCTGGGCCGCCGCCGAGCTGGGCCCCCAGGGGATTGGTATCCGTAAGGCTTTGTGCGGCAAGGAGCTGGTCATCGAGACCCCGGAGGGGCCGGTACGCGCCCGCAGCCTCATGGTGGCGGATCTGGGCCCCGAGGAGGCGGTGCAGCTCCAGCGGGTCGGCCTGGGCCCGCGGCGGTACCTGGGCTGCGGGGTGTTCATCCCCCACAAGGGAATCGACTCCGTGAAGCAAGGAAATGGGTGACGCGCGGTTGACAAATTCATAAAATTAGCCGGCTGTGATGAGCCGGCCTCGCACCCGACGGCCGGCTCCCCCTCCAAGCGAACCTAGACAACCCTGACGAGACGAGAGGAGCTGACCCATGTCCATCGAAGTGAACGGCGCCACCATCGCGACCACCGCCTCCGGCTATCTGGAGAACTACCTGGACTGGAGCGAGGCCGTGGCGCTGGCCATCGCGGCCGGCGAAGGCATCGAGATGACGGACAAGCACTGGGACGTCGTCAACTACCTGCGCGACGAGTACGTCAACAACAGCCAGAACCAGCCCATGGAGCGGGTCGTGCTCAAGGACATGGGCAAGAAGTGGGGCTCCAAGCCCACCAGCAAGGACCTCTACACCCTCTTCCCCCTGGCCCCCACCAAGCAGGGCACCAAGATCGCCGGGCTGCCCGAGGTCCATCGCAAGGGCGGGTACTGAGCAGCGGCCCCGGGCGACCGCCCGGGGGCCTGAGCGCACAAGGGCAGCCGCAGGCTGCCCTTTTTCTTGGCCACCTGCCGCGCACGGGCGCTCGTGCCAGGCGCTCGCAGGTGCCCCTGGCCTCGGCCAGGCCCTCGCGCTCCGGCACCGACAGGTAGGGGCTGGTCTCCAGCTCACGCAGCGAGGTGACCAGGCGCCGATAGTGGGCCTGGCCCTTGGCCCTGTCTCTCGAACCCCCGAAAGACCACCGGGTCATCGTCACCGTGGGGGCGGATTAGGGACGCGACACCCGCAAGGCGCTGGCCCTGCTGGCGAAGGCGGCCCGGGAGAACCCCCGGGTGCTCAAGGAGCCGGCGCCCCTGATCGCCTTCGAGGGGTTCGGCGATCAACCGCTTGGGTGCGGGGCCTTCTCCACCTCTGGCGACGCGGCGGCGACACGATTGCGCCCCCCGCGTTTGGCCTGGTAGAGGGCAACGTCGGCCGCCTTGATGCACTGATGGACGCTGTCGTGCGCCTTGTAGACCGCCACGCCTATGCTCAGGGTCACGTACAGCACTTGGTCGCCGACGCTCAGCGGCCTGGCCGCAACCCGCTGCCGCACCCTTTCGGCGACGACCACGGCCGCGGTGAGGTCCGTGTCCGGCAACAGGATCAGGAACTCCTCCCCGCCCCAGCGCGCGGTCAGGTCCTGGGGGCGCATGCCGCGCCCGAGTTCCTGCGCGGTCTGGGTCAGGACCTGGTCGCCAACGTCGTGACCGAAGCTGTCATTGATGTCCTTGAAGCGATCCAGGTCGCCTAGCAGCACCGAGAATGGCACAGCACTGCGCTGGAACCGCGCCGCCTGATTCTCCAGATGCTCCAGCATAGCCCGGCGGTTCATCAGCCCGGTCAGCGGGTCCGCCCGCGCGGCCTGGGATAGCATCTCTTCGGCCCGGGCGCGCTCGGCCACTTCGTGGAGCAGGCGCTCATTGACAACGGTCAGGTCCCGCGTGCGCTCCGTGACCCGCGCCTCCAGCAGGTCCCTGGCCTGGCGCAGGGACCGCTGGGCGTCTTCGGCCTCGCCGCGGCTCTCGGTCAGTTGGGTGGACATGGCATTGAAGGCATCCACCAGCCCTTCGAGTTCATCGCCGCTGCGAATCTGGACCGCGTGGTCCGGTCCCCCGTCGGCGATCGCCTGACAGCGGTCGATCAGCATCTGCACCGGCCTGGTGAAGTGGTACGAGAGCAGGCGGCTGAAGATTACCGCCAACAGTATGGAAAGCCCCAGGGACAGGGCACCGGCCATGCGGATGGCCTCCAGTTTGCGCTGGAGCTCCTCGGCACGCATGTCGAGTCCAACCAGGTATTCACCGTTGCCGTTGCGCAACGGCGAGTAGCCTGACATAAAACGACCCCATTGGTCTTCGTAGACCCGGTCGTCCACGGAGGGCCTCTGAAACCCGCGCAACAGGGACGGCGTGTGGTCCTTGTACTCATCGCCTGGGCGGGCCTGTTCGTCCGAATCGTCGGAGTCGAGCACGAAAAAGACCCGCCCGCTGCTGTGCCGCATGACATAGATGAAGGCGACATCGGGGTTGGTGCGGGCCAGGCTGCGTATCAGGGTCAGATAGCGTTCGTAGATCGCGCTGGAACCGTCGGAGCCATCCGCAACCGCATGCAACTCGGAGGCATCCAGGGTCTGGGCAATCAAGGCGGCGGTGTTCTCCAGGCGCAACTGGACGCTCTCGGTCAGGCTGCGCACCGCGTTGTGGTAGAAGAAGGTACCGATGCTGCCGGACACCAGCAGCACGGCGAGGAGGTGGCTGAGGAAGAGCTTGCGGCGAATGTTCAGGCGCATAGTCGCTCGCCATGCAGGGGTAGGAACGAGGAAATCCAACCGCACGGCGGCGGCGGTTAGGAAGAACCTAGCATCGAAGGAAGGGGCCCTGCAAGGGCAAAGTGCGAGCCAACCGGGCCTAGACCGCCAGGCGGTATCCCTGTGGCCTGGCGGCCATGTCGGCAGCGCGGCGTGATCACGGGGGTAGCTGTTCTTATGTACCGCCTAGCAGCGTAGCCCGGGGGCCGCGGCGAACGTCCGCTGTCCTTGCCGTAGCGGACGCTGGTTCTTGTGGCTCCGGTGACTGCAATGGGTCCAAACGCGACAGTCAGCCCTACAGCTCCGCCCACATCCGCAGCAGGTTGGCGTAGGAGCGGTCCACGTACCCCGTGGTCTCCGCCCCCGGGGCCTCCTTCTGCAACCTCTCCCGGGCCAGGTTCAGCTCATAGAGCAGCTCGCGCTGGGCCGGGTCGCGCACATAGCTCTGGATCCAGGTCAGCACCACCAGGCGTTCCCCGGCGGTCACCTCGGCCACCTGGTGCAGGCTGGAAGACGGGTAGAGCACCGCATCCCCGGCCGGCAGCTTGACCTTGCGGTCGCCGAAGGGGGTGCGGATGGTCAGTTCGCCGCCCTCGTAGGTCTCCGGCGGGTTGAGGAAGACGGTCATGGAGACATCGGTGCGGAAACGCGGCCCGTTGCTGCCCATGATCGGGTCGTCCACATGGTCGCCGTAGGTCATGCCCGGTTCGTAGCGGGCGACTATGGGGTCGGCCACCCGGTGCGGCAGGGCGGCGAAACGGAAGGTCTCGTTGTGGGCCAGACTCGCCATGACGATGCGTACCAGGCGGTCGTGGCGCTCCGGTTCAGGCTTCAGCTCCAAGTTGTGCTTGACCTGGGCGGCCACCCGACCGGCGGTCAGGCGCCCATCGACGAACTCGGCCCCGGTCAGGGTCTCGCGGATCTTGTCGATTTGGGCTGGGTTGAGCAGCCCCGGGATGGTCAAGAGCATGGTGGCGGTCCCCCTGGGTCGGCGGCCCGGTCCGCTACGCTGCCCCAAGCAGGCGCATGGACGAGGCGGGCCTTTGGTAGAATCGGGAAATTCTACGCCCAACCGCGGAGGCCCAGAGTGATCCTCAAGGCTATCATCGACGATCAGATCTACTCACTGGACGTGCCCGACACCGTCATAGCCCAGGGCGAGGCCTTTTTCGAGGGGCTCGACCGGGACATGGACAAGGGCTGGCAGATGAGCCGCGACTGGGTGGACAACCCCAACCGCATCCAGCGCTGCCAGATCGTGGCGGACAAGCTCCTTACCGCCCTGGAGAACGAGAACCGGCGCCTGGGCCTGCTCACCGCCGGTTATCTGCTCAAGCGCCTGCCCAACCTGGACGAGGTCGAGATCGATATCCAGGGGGAGGTCCAGAACACCGTGTTCCGCTTCCGGGAGCCGCCGCCCGCGGCCAAACCCGCGGCAGCGGCCCGGGCGGCCCAGGCGCCGGAACCCGATGACGATGAGCCCGAGCCCCAGGAGGGCATGAGCCAGCTCGAGGCCATGGAGCAGGCGGGCAACGACGTGACCAAGGTGTTCCGGGTCGGCAAGGCCTACCGTTTCTCGGTGTTCGATCACCACACCGGCGAATGGCAGGACTCGCCCATGATCGCCGAGGCCCAGGAGGCCGAGCGCATGCGCCAGGCGGCCTTCAAACGCCGCTATGACGCCCTGCGCCAGGGCGGCAACTAGCGGGCGGGCACCGGGTCCGGGAGGGGGCCATCGTGGGGCGGATGGGCCTATGTCTCGCCGCCTGGCTGCCCATGGTCCCCATCGCCGTGGCCAACGGGGCCCTGCGCCAGGGCTGGTATGGGCGGTACCTGAGCGAACTGACCGCCCACCAGGTCTCCACCCTCAGCGCCGCGGTCCTGCTCGGGGTCTATGTCTGGCTGGTCCTGCGCCGCTGGCCACCGGCCGGGCCCGGCTCGGCCCTGGCCATCGGGCTCGCCTGGTGCGCCCTGACCCTGGGCTTCGAGTTCCTATTCGGGCACTGGGTCGCTGGGCGGCGATGTTGCTGGTCTGGCGTAGCGCTCCAGCAGCGGCTGGAGTTGGGCCACCTCTGCGGTCAGGCCAGCGACCAGTTGCGCCTCGAGGCCGCTCACGCCAGGGCCGAATAGTCGGTATGCCCGCCGCGGGCCTGGGTCAGTCCGGACCATTCCAGGGTCTGGAAAAACGGGTGTTGGACATACGGCACGGGTGGCTCCGTGGACTTGGACTAAGATCGCCCGCTAGGCGGCCGGCAGATGATGCCAGCCCCCGCGCCGGTCGCCTATAGCGCCTGGGCCCGCGACTCAGCAATTCCAAACTCGAAAGCCAGATCGGTCTCCGTGGGAGCGGCGCCCCGCCGCGACCGCGTAATGTGGTAGTTACCGGGCTCGCTACGCTTCGCCCGGTCGCGCCGGGGCGGCGCTCCCACGCTGCCTCCGCCCTCGGTGCTCAACGATAGTCTCAAATTTGGAATTCCTGCGCACGACTGCGACCCCGTCCGACCCGCATCCAACCGCGGTAGAATCCGCGCCCCAGTGGAGCCCCCCACCCGCCCGAGACCCCTATGCCCGATCCAGCACAGCACCCGTCGCCCCAGCGTACCGGCACCGCCGGGGCCTGCGCCCTGCTGGCTACCGCCCTGCTCGCGGCCTGTACCCAGGCCCCGCCGGATACCAGCTACGAGCGCGACATCGTCGCCTTCGGCACCATCAACCACCTGACCCTCTACGGGGTCCCCGAAGAACGGGCGGCCAAACTCGCCGACGAGGTGGATGCGGAACTCCAGCGCATGCACCGGGAGTGGCATTCCTGGCACCCCAGCGAGTTGACCCGGCTCAACGCCGCCATCGCCGCCGGCGAGCCCTTCCAGGTCTCCCCCGACCTGGCCGAGCTGATCGCCCGGTCCAAGGACGCCTATCTGGGCAGCCAGGGGATATTCGATCCAGCCGCCGGGCACCTGTTCGCCCTCTGGGGCTTCCAGCAGGACGAGCGCCCCACCGGGCCCCCGCCGAGCCGCGCAGAGGTCGCCGCCGTGGTGGCCGAGCAGGCCCGCATGGACGATCTGGAACTGGACGGCGACACCCTCACCTCACGCAACCCCAAAGTGGCCCTGGACTTCGGCGGCATCGCCAAGGGCTACGCCGGGCACCTGGTCATAGCCCGGCTGCGCGCCCAGGGGGTGGACAACGCCATATTCAATGCCGGCGGTGGGCTCCAGGTGGTGGGCAGCCACGGCGAGCGGCCCTGGCGCATCGGCATCCGCGGCCCGGACGGCAGCGGCGTCCTCGGTGCCGTGGAGCTTGGCCCCCAGGAGGAGGGGATGCACACCTCCGGCAACTACGAGCGTTACCGAGAGTTCGACAACAAGCGCTACTCCCACATCATCGACCCGCGCACCGGCTTGCCGGCGGAGCACATCGCCTCGGCCAGCGTCATACACCCGGACGGCGCCACCGCCGATGCCGCCGCCACCGCCCTGGTCGTCGCCGGGCCCGAGGGCTGGCAGGAGGTCGCCAAGCGCATGGGCGTGACCCTGGCCCTGCTGGTGGACGACCAGGGGACTGTCTACATCACCCCCCAGATGCAGGAGCGGGTGCGTTTCGAGCAGCCGCCGACGAAGTTGATCGTCGGCGATTAGCGGGGGATCGGGCCACGGCGGGGCCGGGGCTCAGGCGTGTCGGGCGAGCTAGGCATCGAGGTCGGGACGCTGCGCGAAGTCCAGTAAGGCATCCCCAAGGGACTCCAGATCCGGCAGATCCTCGCGGTATGGTTTGGGCCGTTTGCAGACCAGTGTGGCGCGACGCGACTGGTCGGCGCTCAGGACCGGCTGGCTGTCGCCGCTCTGGCGCAGGGTCTCCTGGACCGCGTCGGCCGGAGCGCCCAGGGGGAGACTGCGCCCCCTGGACGCAGGCGCCCTCAACCAGACATACTCTGGTCACGTCCCCCAGCCCCTGACCGAGTCCTGATCCCCATGCCTTTGCTGGCGCCCCTTTGGAAGGGCCTGCGCATCGCCCTGCACCTCCTGACCGGGGCCGCCCTGGCCGCCGTAGTCGCTACCGCCAGGGCCCTCGGCCACCGGGTCGACTGGCTCGATACCCTGGTCCCCTGGTGGTACCGGCGCCTGCTGAACTGCCTCGGGGTGCGGATGCAGTCCGACGGGAACGCCGTCGGCACCGCCCTGATGGTGGCCAACCACATCTCCTGGTTGGACATCCCCGTCATCGGTGCCCAGGACCATGTGCGCTTCCTGTCCAAGGCCGAGGTCCGCGACTGGCCCCTGATCGGCTGGATGTCGGAACTGGCAGGGACCTTCTTCATCGCCCGCGGGGCCAATCAGGTCGGTGAGGCCATCGCCGGGATCTGCGAGCGCATCCAGGCCGGTGACCCGGTGGCGGTGTTCCCGGAGGGGACCACCGGCGACGGCAGCCAGGTGCAGCGCTTCCACCCGCGGATCTTCGCCATTTGCCGGCAGGGCGACCTGGCGGTCCAACCGGTGGCCCTGCGCTACGGCACGGGCCCCGGACCGGACCCCATAGCCCCCTTCATCGGCGACGACACCCTCATGGCCCACCTGTGGCGCCTGATCCGCCAGCCGGGCCTGGAGGTACGGGTCAGCTTCCTAGCCCCCATCCCCTCCGCCGGCCTGGATCGGCGTCACCTGGCCGATGCGGCCCGCCTGGCCATAGTCGAGCACCTGGGCCTGGACCCGGCCGATCCCGTCGGCAGGCCCGGGGTCGCCCCCCGGGATAAGGCCCGGGCACAGGCGCGCGCCGTCCAAGACCCGGGCTGACGGCGGCTCGCCCGGCACTGGCGCACAGGCCGCGCGCGCCCAGGTGTCGCAGCCGGCTCGACCGGCGCACCCCGGGCGCGGATTCCGTTACACTCGCCCAGGGCCGGGCGCCGCCGGCCCTATACCCCTCGGCCAGTCCCGGACCCCCCTCATGCGCGCACGCTGGATCCTCAATCTGTTTCTCTTGCTCCTGGTCGCCGGCCTGGCCTGGTCCGTCGCGGGCGATCTGCGCCAGGCCCGGGACTCCAGCCGCCTGACCGGCATGGACCCGACCCGCATCGAGGGCGTGGAACTGACCCGCCCCGGGCGTGACACGGTGCGGCTGGAGCGGATCACCGGCGGCGGCTGGCGCCTGACCGCCCCCTTCAAGGTCCCGGCGGACCCCGAGCGGGTGGCCCGACTGCTGGAGGTCGTCCAGGCCGGGGTGGTGCGCAGCTTCCCCGCCGAGGGGGCGGACCTGGAGCGCCTCGGCCTGGCCCCGGACCCGGTACGCATCAGCCTGGGTGGCCAGACCCTGCGCTTCGGCACCACCGAGCCCATAGACCGGCTGCGCTACGTGGCCTCCGGCGACCTGGTCCACCTCACCCAGGACATCTACTACCACCTGGTGACGGCCCCGGCCTCGGACTATGTGGAGCCCCACCCCCTGCCCCCCGGGCTGACGCCCACCGCCGCGGATCTGGACGGGACCCCACTGGACCCCGCCACCCTGGCCGCGTTGGCCGCCCTCAAGGCCGAGCGCGTCGAGGCCATGGGCGGGGACCTGGACGGGCGCATCCTGCGCGTCCAGCCCCCGGGGGATGCGGCCCCGCTGCGCCTGCTGGTCTCCGCGGACGGGCTGCGCTGGTCCCGCCCGGACCTGCGCCTGACCTATCTGGTGGCGAGCCCGCCCCCGGCCCTGGTGGACCCCGAGGTCGCCGGGGCCGCGGCGACCGCGCCACAGCCCGGGTCCCTGCCGGAGCAGGCGGTGGGTATGGTCGGGACAGTCCAGCCCGAGACCCCGCCACCCGCCGAACCGGCCCCGCTGGTGGACGAAGAGCTCGATGCCCAGTCCCAGCCCCAGCCCCAGCCCGGCTGGGGCGAGGCCGTGGTCGAGCCCGGGGCCCCGGCGGAGATGCGGGTCGAGCGCCTGGCCCCTGATTCGGTCCAGGATGAGGAACTCGACCCGATGGATGCCCGCCAGCGTGAGATTGAGGACGCGGTGGCCACCTCCTTCGGCGGCCCGCCGGTGCGCAGCAACGCCCAGATCCAGCGCGAGCAGGCCGGGAGCACCGACGAAGACGCCATCGTCTCCCCGGACGCCGCCAAGGGCCCGCCCCCGGCGGTGAAGCTCCGCCCCTAAAGTCCAAGCGCAAGCAGAAACCAGTGCCCGAGCTGCCCGAGGTCGAGACCACTCTGCGCGGCGTGCGCCCCCACCTGGAGGGGCGGCGCATCGCGGCACTGCGGGTGCGCGACGGGCGGCTGCGCTATCCAGTCCCCCCCGAGCTGGGGGCGACCCTGGCTGGGCGGCGGATCGAGGGGCTGCGCCGCCGGGGCAAGTACCTCCTGATCGACCTGGAGGGCGGCACAGTGCTGATCCATCTGGGCATGTCCGGCAGCCTGAGGGTCCTGCCGGAGGCGAGCCCCCCGGGGCCCCACGACCACCTGGACCTGGTCCTGGCCGGGGGTCCCTGCCTGCGCCTGCGCGACCCCCGCCGCTTCGGGGCCTTCCTGTGGCTGACCGGTCCCGCCGAGGACCACCCCTTGCTCGCCCACCTGGGCCCTGAGCCCCTGGGGGAGGGGTTCGACGGCGACTATCTCTATCGCGCCTCCCGGGGGCGGCGGGTCGCGGTGAAGGCCTTCGTCATGGACTCCAGCGTGGTGGTCGGGGTCGGCAACATCTACGCCAGCGAGTCCCTGTTCCTGGCCGGCATCCACCCCGGCCGGGCCGCCGGGCGCATCGGTCTGGACCGCTATCGGACCCTGGCAGCCCGCATCCGCGCCGTGCTCGCCGCCGCCATCGAGCAGGGCGGGACCAGCCTGCGCGACTTCGTCCAGGAAGACGGCAGCCCAGGCTACTTCGCCCAGTCCCTGCGGGCCTATGGCCGCACCGACGAGCCCTGCCCGACCTGTGCCACCCCCATCCGCCAGGTGCGCATCGGCCAGAGGTCCAGCTTCTATTGCCCCCGTTGTCAGCGCTGAGCGACCGGAGCCCCCATGCCCGAACCCCGCTGTACCTGCCTGCCGGCCCTGGGCCTGACCCTGCTGATGCTGGTCCCGACGCTGATTCCAACCCTGGCCCAGGCCGGGGTCAGGGACGGCGACCTGGTGGGTCACGCCCTGGTCCAGGACGACGGCGGCCTGCTCATCAAGGGCCAGACGGTCCGCCTGGGCGGGATCTATCTGCCGGAGACCAACCGGGAATGCCGGGCCTGGATCAACCCGGTGCGGTGCGGGTCACGCGGGGCCCTGGCCCTGGACTTTCGGGTCAAGGGGTTCATCCACTGTTTCCTGGCCGGCGAGAACGACGACGGCAGCGTCAACGGCACCTGCTATGTGGACCGCTCCCGCTTCGACCCGGGCGAGGACCTGGCCGCCTATCTCCTCGAGCGCGGCCTGGCCCTGGCCCTGCCCAACGCCCCCTTCGAATACCAGGCCATGGAGAAGATCGCCCGCGCCCAGGGGCAGGGGGTCTGGGGCTTCATGGTCGATGACGTCAGCCAGGGGATCTATGCCCCGGGCAAGGGGTATCGGTCGCATCGGCCCCGCTGATCCGGCCTGGGTGCGGGCTCAGCCGTTTTTCAAGGCTATGTCTGCATTAGGTGTTGGTCCGACCGGGAGGCCCACCGTGGGA
>DYRB01000028.1 GCA_020718945.1 Lamprocystis purpurea
GGGGTGGCCCCGGAGGTCCGCGTCTACCCAGGGGTCCGGGCCATGCATGACCTCTCCGGTCCACAGGCGGATGCACTGGTCGCCACCCCCCTGACCCAGCCGGAGACGGCCCGGCTCGAGTCCAAGCGGGTCTCCGGCAAGATGGTGGGCAAGGCTTTGGAGACCCTGTGCGCCTTCGCCAAGATTCAATGCTGAAAAGGCCATCATCAATAGCTGCGGGAGTGCAATATGATCCAACTTACCTTACAGATGCCGGAATCGGCCTTTGCCACCCTGCACCAGGCGCCAGACGAGTTCGCCCAGGAAATGCGCGTGGCGGCGGCGGTAAAGTGGTACGAGCTTGGCCGGGTGTCCCAGGGTCGCGCCGCCGAGATCGCCGGCCTGACGCGAGCAACCTTCATCGATGCGCTCTCGCGCTATCGGGTCAGCCCTTTCCAATATACGGCCGAGGAGTTGGCCGAGGACCTGCGCGATGCGGATTGAGGCCGTTGTCGTCAATGCCTCGCCGCTGATTACGCTCTTTCGGAGTGGGCAGGCGGATCTGTTGCCACGCCTTTTCAGCCGAGTCATCGTGCCCGATGCAGTGTGGCGGGAAGTGACCGTCGACGAATGGGATGATGCCGCCGCCCGCGATCTGGGTGTGCAACCATGGCCGATCCGGGTGGATGTGGCCACCTCAGCGCAGGTGGAGGCGTGGAATCTCGGCGCAGGCGAGACGGCGGTCCTGAGCCACGCGCTCGCGCACTCGCCCATGCGTGCGATCATCGACGATGCCGACGCACGCCGCTGCGCCCGGACCCTGGGTATCCCCCTCCTCGGTACCGGAGGGCTGTTGGTGCTGGCCAAGCGTCGGGGCGTATTGCCGTCGGTGACGGAAGGCATTGAAAAATTGCGCAACGCCGGGCTTTGGTTGTCCGATGATTTAGTCGATCTGCTAAAGGCGCAAGCCCTTGAGTAAACAGTATGTTGAGATCATCCCCACTAGCCTGCGTCCGCCAGGAACCCGCGGATGGCGGGAACCTTGAGGCCGACACAGGTCCCCTTCCCGGAGCGGGCAGAGCGCGCACTGGCAGGCCCGAAGCCGGCCTCTCTCCGTGCCGTCGGCAACCCTGCCTTGCTCGCAGTGCCCTTACTCGGCCTGCTCGCCTCGCGCGACTGCCCCGGCCGCATCCTGCTGGACACCCTGGAGCTTGTTCCACGGTGGGTCAGCGAGGGCCGGGTGATCCTGAGCGGCTTTCATTCGCCGCTGGAGCAGCAGGTACTGCGCTCGGTGCTGCGCCGCAATGGTCGCGTGGTGAAGGTCCTGGCCCGCGGCATGGGCGAGTATCATCCACCGGCGCAGGAGCGCGAGCCGCTGACGAACGGGACCATGCTGGTACTAACGGCCCATCCGGACCGCGTTCTGCGCACCACCCGGGAGACTGCGCTTGCGCGTAACCGGTTGGTCCTGGCACTCGCGACCGAGCTGATCGTCCCTCATGTCGCACCAGCGAGCGGACTGGCAAGACTACTGTTGGAGTGGAAATGATCACGCAACCACAGATCGCCACCGCCGTGGAACGATTCGCACAGGCGGCGCAACCGGAGCGCATCCTCCTCTTCGGCTCCCACGCCCACGGGGAGGCGGGGGATGAGTCGGATCTTGACCTGCTGGTCATCGAGACCGAGGTCCCGGATCGCGCCGCGGAGATGGTGCGCCTGCGGCGGCTGCTGCGACCCTTACGCATACCGGTCGATGTTCTGGTGTACTCCCGCTCTAAGGTAGAACGCTGGGGCAGCCAGCCCGGCAGCGCCCTGTTCTGGGCGCTACGGGAGGGGGAGGTGGTCTATGGCTGAGCATTCTCTGGCGGAGGTTCCTATGCAGGATATGAAACCGCATCCCCGCTTCGATTCGGATACGACTCTTGCGCTGCGGCTCTTTCTGGCGCAGGTCTCGGCGCGGTACCCCGTCGGCGGCGCCTACCTCTTCGGCAGCCGCGCCCGAGGCGATTTCCGGCCGGACAGCGACGCCGACGTTGCGCTGCTGCTCCGCGGTCCGCAGGGGGCCTTTCTCGACACCAAGCTGGACTTGGCCGATATCGCCTATGACGTCCTGCTGGAGACGGGCGTCCGCATCCAGCCTCTGCCGGTCTGGGAAGACGAGTGGGCACACCCGGAAACCTACTCGAATCCCGGATTGCTCGGGAACATCAGCCGCGAGGGCGTCCGCCTTTGAATGCCGCCGAGTTGATGACGAAGGCGATGCGCGCGGCGGAGTCGGCGGCGCTTCTGCTCGATGCCGGCGATCTGGACGGCGCCTGCAACCGCGCCTACTACGCCATGTTCGATGCGGCCAGGGCCGCGCTGCTCGCCAGCGGCATTCAGATGGGTGCGGAAGTCCCACGCACCCACGGCGGCGTGATTTCCGCCTTCAGCCTGCACCTGGTCAAGCCTGGGCGGGTCTCACTCGAACTTGGGCGCTCCCTCAACCGCGCAGAGGAGATTCGCCTCGTCGCCGACTACAAGGGCGAGACAGTGGACCAGAAACATGCCGCCTGGGCGGTTGCTCAAGCCACCGCCTTTGTTCAGGCAATGCGGCAGGCGCTCCCCTCAGACAGGGGAGGCGGCTGAAGGGAGGCGGTTGAGAATTGGCTCAGTCGGTTGTTCAATATTTCGTCGACGAGGCTGGCGACCCGACGCTCTTCAATCGCAAGGGCCGGGTGATCGTCGGTGACGAGGGGTGTTCGCGTTACTTCATACTGGGCAAACTGGAGATCGAGGAGCCGGGGGTCCTGGCCGCGCAGTTGGCCACGTTGCGTCAAGAATTGGTCGCCGACCCGTATTTCAAGGCCGTTCCTTCCATGCAGTCGGCACAGAGGAAGACGGCACTCGCCTTCCATGCCAAGGACGACATCCCGGAGGTTCGCCGTGAGGTCTACCGGCTCCTGTTGAACGCCAAGGTGCGGTTCTATGCCGTCGTCAGGGACAAGACCCATTTGGCGACCTACGTGCAGCAGCAGAACGTGCGGGATGCAGGCTATCGCTACCGGGAGGACGAGCAGTACGACCTGTTGGTCAAAGAGCTGTTTGCCAAGCTCCACCACATGGCGGACGAGGTCCGCATCTGCTTCGCGAAGCGTGGCAACAGGACACGCAACGCCGCGTTTCGCGAGGCACTGGAGCAAGCCGCGGAAGCCTTCGCCAGGAGCTTTGGCTTTACGCACCCAGCGACCAACGATGTCGTCTCCAGCACGCCACCTCACTGCCCCGGCCTCCAGGCCGTCGACTACTACCTCTGGGCGTTGCAGCGCTTCTACGAGCGCCGCGAGGACCGGTTCTTGGACCTGATCTGGCCGCAGGTCGGCGAGATCCACGACCTGGACCGCCTGGCGGACGGGCGACGTGGGGTGTTCTACACAAAACAAAAGCCGCTCAATCTGGCGGCTCTTGAGACGAAAAGGGGGCCGGGGATATAGGGCCGGCGGATCGAGACCCACAGACCACACGGCATGAAGCCGAATTTTGTCCCTGGCCTACCGCCAAAGATATGCGAGCAGGCGAATCCGATCAAGTCGGACGATACAGGTCCCCCGACTCGGCTGGGTCGGCCCAGGCTCCCTGCGGGCCGGCAGCCCGACTGGTCCTGGCTGCTACGAGGCCCCCGGCGGGACCATCCTGCTCAAGGCCCACCGGGCCATGGAATCCCTGACCCTGGACCGCGGGTCGGCCCACATCAAGGACGAACTGATGCCCCGCTACGCCAGCCTGGTCTACAACGGCTACTGGTGGAGCCCGGAGCGGCTCATGCTCCAGGCCGCCATCGACCAGACCCAGAGCGTGGTCAACGGCGTTTTGCGGCTCAAGCTCTACGAGGGCGGCATCCTGGTGGTGGGGCGTAAGTCCGACACCGACAGCCTGTTCAGGGAAGCCGAGGGTCTTGCCTTTTGCCCCGGAAGTTGATCGCAGAGGCAAAAGCCAAGACCTGAGATCCTTCTAGGAAAAAGTGGGGAAAAGGGGCCAGGCTCAGTTCAGTTAAGCTCCGACCCCCTAATTTAACCAAACCAGGTAATCCCCCGGCTCTGCCGAGGAGACAGTAGAAGTTTGACATTTTCGGGAGTCCATCCAGGAATCTCGTCGATATCCTTCCGAGGAGGAAGAAGACGGGCAGGAAGGGCCAGTTTCACCGCGGCAGATTCAGGCCAGTTTCAGGTCGGCCGCGACAAGAGATGGATGGGGTGGTCGGTCTTCATAGCTCCAGCCTGAGCGGTACCCGTGTCGCGTCCCCATCCAGCGCGGGGGGTTTGAGGGACGGCAGCCAGCGGCGCCTGGCCGGCCCTGCGTTGCGGACAGATCCGGCTCCGTGACCGGGTGCTTCGGATGCCTCGCGGCCAGGATTTTCCTGGTCGCGAAGCTTCAGCTTCGCGACCCAAGCCTTGGAAGCTCCAGCTTCCCGCTGGGTGAGGGGGTATCAAACCCTTGACCCCTGGCAAACCGGTGGCTCAGGAGAAACGTTTCGGACGGGGCGAATGCCCCGTCCGGCGTGGGGCCCTGGGTCCAACCAATTCGGCCCGACCCGTCTCGGACCACGGCGGCGCGGTCCCCGGATGTCGGGGGCGACCACCGGGCCCGGCCGCGCCGCCGACCTACTCGATGTGGGTCTTGACCCGCTTGAGGATGTGGGAGGAGATCTCTTCGATGGACTGGTTGGTGGTGTTGAGCACCGGGACCTCGAGCCGCTTGAACATCTGCGCGGCCCGGCGGATGTCCTCCTGGCAACGTTCCAGGGAGGCGTAGGGGCTGCCCGGGCGGCGCTCTTCGCGGATGCGTTGGAGGCGCTGGGCGTCGATGGTCAGGGCGAAGACCTTTTCCCGGCAGGCCCACACCAGGGGGGAGACGTCGCCACGCTCGAAGTCCTCCTCGGTGATGGGGTAGTTGGCCGGGCGCAGCCCATAGTGCATGGCCAGATACAGGCAGGTCGGGGTCTTGCCGGAGCGCGATACCCCGAGCAGGACCACGTCGGCATGATTGAAGTTGTCCGGGCGCACCCCGTCGTCGTTGGCCATGGCGAAGTTGATGGCGTCGATGCGCTTGGTGTAGGAACTCGGCTTGGTGATGGCGTGGCTGCGCCCGGACTTGCGGCTGGGGGCCACCCCCAGCTCCCGGCTCAGGGGGTCGATGAAGCCTTCGAACAGCTCCAGGTAGAAGCAGTTGCCAGCACGAAGGATGTCGCCGACCTCAGCATCGAGCATGGTGGCGAAGACCACGGGGCGTACCCCGTCTCGGTCCGCCGCCTCCTGCATGCGCGCCGTCAGGGCCTGGGCCCGTAGCACCGTGTTGATATAGGGCATGTAGACCTGCTCGAAGTCGACGCTGTCGAACTGGGAGATCAGGCTGTGGCCGACGGTCTCGGCGGTGATGCCGGTACTCTCGGAGACGAAATAGACGGTGCGTTTCATGGAAGATCGCAGGCGAGGGGGCTGGTAGTTGGGGCCGCGGGGGAGTCTACAGCCAAGGGCCGCGGCGGCTCGCCCTCAACCCGAGGCGCCTGACCCACATCAATGCGTGGTCTGGGGGCTTTCCCCCATAGTATCCGGCCAGGCCCCTGCTGTCGTTCACCCCCGGGACGCGCCAGTACGCAGGGGTCAGTGCCCGCCTATCCAACCCCAGGAGGCTCTCCATGGCAAAGATCAGTAACGACCATGAGCTGCGTGCGGCCCTCGCCGGGCTTTCCGCGGATCGCCAGCGCGTCCTCGGCGCCCAGTTCGCCAAGGCCGTCATCGGCTTGAATCGCGACGAGCGGGTCGCCCGCGCCGCGGACACGGCCCTGAACATCGAGGCCAGCCCCGGCGAGGTGGAGGACGCCTACCGGGCCGCCAAGGGCTATGCCACCAAGACCTACACCGACTGCGGCAAGGACACCGACTGGCTGGCCCAGGCCGACCACTTCGTCGCCGCCGCGGTCGCCGCGGCCCTAAGCCAGGACGCCAGCGAGCGCCAGAACCGCGCCTGGAAGGCCGCGGTACAGGCACGCATGGCGGTGAACTGCGCCCAGATGGACGACGAGCCCGGAGAGTTGGAGGACGAGGGCGCGCGCCAGTACCGCATCGCCGAGGCCTTCCTCGGCCAGGGGTGACCTGATCGTCGCGCGGACCTCAGGACGGCTCCGCGGGCGGCTGCGCGGCAAGCATCTGATCGTAGATGTCCCAGGCCGCGGCGGCGTCCCCTTCACTGATTTTGTCCATGGCATAGCCGAGGTGGATCACCAGATAGTCCCCCACCTCGACCTGCTCGTGCTGGAGCATGATCAGGTTCGCCTCCCGCTCGACCCCTTTGGCCGCACAATGGGCGATGAGACCTTCGACCGACTGCACCCGCATAGGTATAGCGAAACACATGGATGATCTCCACAATGAACCAGGGCACAGTACCGACCGGCAGGCAAAGGCCGCCTCTTTCCAGACTAAAGGCTGTCGGCCGGCCCGGCAAGCGACGCCTCGCCCGATGGTGGCGGATTCAGCAGCCAGGGTGAGCGCCGTGGGCCCAAAGCGGGGCCTTTGGCCGGCGCGGGACCCGGGGGCTCCGACCTACGCCGACAAAGGCTGAGGGCATGGGCTCGACCTTGCTCGATGCAATCTCTCTGCTGGCCCACCTGGACCCCCAGGTCCTCGCCATCGTCTGGCTCTCCTTCCAGGTGAGTCTGGGTGCCACGGCCCTGGGGTCCCTGGTCGGGCTGCTGCTCGGGACCTGGATCGCGGTGGCGGAGTTTCCGGGGCGGGCTGCTGTTACCGTGCTCCTGAACGGCATGATGGGGATGCCGCCGGTGGTGCTCGGCGTCATCGTCTATCTGGCCCTGTCCCGGTCTGGACCCCTGGGGACCCTTGGGCTTCTCTACTCGCCCACGGCTATGGTCATTGCCCAGACCTTGCTGGTCACGCCCCTGATCGCGGCCCTTGCCCGCCAGACCGTCGAGGATGCCTGGAGCGACTACCGCATCGAGTTGACGGCGCTGGGCTTCGACCGCCGCCTCGCCGTTCTGACCCTGCTCCACGACTGCCGATATTCTTTGGTGGTGGCGGTCCTGGCCGGACTTGGGCGGGCCATGTCCGAGGTGGGGGCCGTGATGATCGTCGGCGGCAACATCGACGGCTTCACCCGGGTTATGACCACTGCCATCGCCTTGGAGACCGCCAAGGGCGATCTGCCCCTGTCCATCGCCCTGGGGCTGGTCCTGATCTCGGTGGTCGTTGCCCTGAACGCGCTGGCCTTCGGGCTGCGCCAGTGGGCCATGCGCAGGTACGGCTAAGTGTTCCCCATCCGCCTGGAGCAAGTACACTTCACGCCCAATGGCCGGGCTGTCCTGGCAGGGGTCGATCTCTGTGTCGATGGGGAGGGGATCACCCTGATCCTTGGACCCAACGGGGCGGGTAAGACCGTTCTGCTTCGCGTCCTGGCGGGGCTGGAGCGTATCCACGGCGGCTCCGTGGCCTGGAACGGCGCCGGGGCTCCGGCAGAACGCATCGCCATGGTCTTCCAGCATCCGGTGCTGCTGCGGACCACGGTGGCCGACAATGCTGGGCTGGGGCTGAGGCCCCTGGGCCTCTCCCGCCCCGAGGTGCAGCGGCGTGCGGCGGACGTCCTGGGGCGGGTGGGGCTCAGCCACCGCGCTCGGGACAGTGCCCGGCACCTGTCAGGGGGCGAACGGCAGCGCCTGGCCCTGGCGCGGGCCTGGGCGGTGCGCCCCCGGCTGCTGCTCCTGGACGAGCCCACCGCGGCCCTGGACCCGACGGCGACCGAGGCGGTGGAGTCCATCGTGCGCGAGATCCGCACCGGCGGCGCCAAGGTCCTCATGACCACCCACAACCTGGGTCAGGCCATGCGGCTGGCCGACGACATCGTCTTCATCGAGGCGGGCCGGGTGCGCGAGCATAGCCCGGCGGCCCGCTTCTTTTCCCGGCCTCAATCCCAAGAAGCCCGTTTGTTCATCAGAGGAGAGCTCCCATGGCGAATCGCCTTTCCCGACTGACCAAGCCGCTCCTGCCCGCTGTCCTGTCGATCACAGGGGCGATGCTTGCGACCCCAGCCGCCCAGGCCGGGGAGTCCATCGTGCTGGCCTCCACCACATCCACCGAGCAGTCCGGGCTCTTCGGCCATATCCTGCCCCTGTTCGAGCAGGCGACCGGTATCCGGGTCAAGGTGGTGGCCCTGGGTACGGGTCAGGCCCTGGACACCGGCCGGCGCGGGGATGCGGACGTGCTGCTGGTCCACGACCGGGCGGCGGAGGACAAGTTCGTGGCCGAGGGCTGGGGCATCGAGCGCCGTGACGTGATGTACAACGACTTCGTCCTGGTGGGCCCCAAGGCCGACCCCGCCAAGGTCCGCGAGGCCAAGACGGCGGCGGATGCCTTCCAGGGCATCGCCGCGGGCGCGACGCCCTTCGTCTCCCGGGGCGACAAGAGCGGGACCCATGCCGCCGAGCTGCGCTTCTGGAAGGCCGCTGGGGTAGACCCCAAGGCCTGGTCCGGCTACAAGGAGTCCGGCTCCGGCATGGGACCGACCCTGAACATGGCCGCCTCCCTCGGGGCCTACACCTTGGCGGACCGCGGCACCTGGCTCTCGTTCAAGAACCGCCAGGACCTGGAGATCGTCCTGTCCGGGGACCCGGCGATGTTCAATCCCTACGGGATCATGCTGGTCAACCCGGCCAAGCACCAGGCGGTGAAGAAGGATGCCGGCATGCAGCTCCTCGACTGGATCACCGGCCCGGCTGGGCAGGCCGCCATTGCCGACTACAAAATCAACGGGGAGCAGTTGTTCTTCCCGAGCGCAGCGAAGTAGCCCATGTCAGACAAGCCGGAATGTGGCGGCAAGGCGCCCGCCCTCAGTGTCGCCCAGGCACGCCAGGCCCTGCTGGATGCGGTGACGCCTGTCGTTGGCTGGGAGATGCTCCCGATCCGCACCGCCCTGGGGCGGGTCCTGAGCCGGGACCTCGTCGCCCCCTTCGATGTCCCCGCCCACGACAACTCCGCCATGGACGGATTCGCGGTGCGTGCCGCCGACCTCAAGGCCGAGGAGAACCGTCTGGAGCTGGTGGGTACCGCATACGCCGGCGGGGCCTTCTCGGGGCAGGTGGGGCCGGGTCAGGCGGTGCGGATCATGACCGGGGCCGTGCTGCCCCGGGGGGCCGACACCGTGGTGATGCAGGAGGCGGCCCGGCTGGAGGGCGATGGCGTGATCCTGCCTGCCGTATCGAGGCCGGGGCAGAACGTCCGCCGTGCCGGCGAGGACCTGGCCGCCGGGCGCGCGGCGCTGCTTGCCGGGCGACGCGTCGGCCCTGCGGAGCTGGGGCTTCTGGCCTCCCTGGGCCTGGCCGAGGTGGCGGTGCACCGCCGGCCCCGGATCGCCTTCTTCTCCACCGGCGACGAGCTCGCCTCCATCGGCCGGCCCCTGGGTCCGGGGGAGGTCTATGACAGCAACCGCTACACGCTCTACGGGGTCCTGAGCCGGCTCGGGATGGAGGTCCTGGACCTGGGCGTGGTGCGGGACGACCCCGCCGCCCTGGAGCGGGCCTTCACCGAGGCCGCGGCTGAGGCCGACGCCATCCTCACCACCGGCGGGGTCTCGGTGGGGGAGGCCGATTATATCCGGGAGATCATGGGCCGTCTCGGCGAGGTCCGCTTCTGGCGCATCGACATCAAGCCGGGCCGCCCCATGGCCTTTGGGCGCCTGGGCGATACCTGGCTCTTTGGCCTGCCCGGCAATCCCGTGGCGGTCCTGGTGAGCTTCTATCAGATCGTGCTCGATGCCCTGTACCGCCTCCAGGGACTGGACCCATTGCCGGTCCGCCCGAGCTTCCGAGTCCCCTGCGACAGCCCGATCCGCAAGCTCCCCGGCCGGCGGGAGTTTCCCCGCGGCGTCCTGTTCCAGGCGGAGGGCGAGTGGCGGGTGCGCCTCTCGGGCAACCAGGGCTCCGGCGTCCTGCGCTCCATGACCGATGCCGACTGCTTCATCTGCCTGCCCGAGGACCGCGGCAACGTCAGCCCGGGCGACCTGGTGGAGGTCGAGCCCTTCGGCCGCGTGTTGTGAGCCCGTCGCCGAGAGGCCCTGTCCATCATTTGTCCTCGAGAAACCTCCGAGAGTACCGAACCTTGAAGCCCTCGACCCTGATACTTGGGCTCGGCAATACCCTGCTCACCGACGAGGCGGTTGGCCCCAGGGTGGTGGGGTTGATGCAGGCGGGAGACGAGGGGGACGGCCTGGTCCGCTACCTGGACGGCGGGACCCTGAGCTTCACGCTGGCAGGGCCCATCGCCGAATGCAGCAATCTGATCGTTGTGGATGCGGCGGTCATGGGGGACCCGCCGGGGACCGTCAGGGCCTTCGAGGGGGAGGCGATGGATCGACAGTTGCGCCGGCACGCCAAGAGCGTCCACGAGGTCAGCCTGGCGGACCTGCTCGACATGGCCCGTCTCACCGACAGCCTCCCACCCCGGCGCGCCCTGGTCGGGATCGAGCCGGGCCTGGTGGATTGGGGTAGCGAGCTGACGCCGGCGGTTGAGGCGGCCATCCCAGAGGCCATGGACCAGGTCCGCGCCCTGCTGACAGCCTGGGGGGCCGAGACGCCTAGGGGACCGTGACGATTGGCCTTTGCTGGCCGAAATCGGCAGGGCCGTCCCGGCCTGGCGCAGACGCGGCCTGACCGTTCGTCGAAGCGATAGCCCCCGAGCGCAGACCGGGGGCAAGCCTCACTCGGGGCTCGGCCCAGGTTTGGTCACCAGGTGCTCGGCGAGGAGCTCGGTCAGGCCGGCGACCTGGATGTCCATCTCGTAGTGCTCCAACCCCTCCTCGATCACGATCCGGCAGTTGGCGCAGGCCGTCACCAGGGTATCGACGCCCAGCGCCTCGAGCTGCCGCTTCTTGCGCTTGAACGCCTGAAGGCGCAATGCCTCGGCACCCTCGTTGGCACTCACCCCGCCGCCCCCGCCGCAGCACCAGTTCATGCGACCCGTATCGGCCATGTCGGGGTAATCGGGCGCGACCATGCGCAGGAGGTTGCGCGGCTGATTGAGGACACCGCCGCGCCGGGCGATCTGGCAAGGATCGTGGTAGGTCAGACGGCGGTCGTCCAGACCCTCGGTCTGGAGCCGCCCCCCGACGCGGAGCTGATCGAGGAGCTCGAGGATGTGCACGACGCCGAAGCGGTAAGGCCGGCCGATCAGGTTGGGGCCGTCCCAGCGGATGGCGGTGAAGGCGTGACCGCACTCCGGGCTGATGACGTACTTGACGCCGAGCCCCTCGGCCGCGTCCACCACCCGGCCCACCAGCTCCCTGGCGATGTTGGAGTCGCCGATCTGGATGCCGCTGTTGGTCGCCTCGAAGGCCTTGCGCGACAGGGTCCAACTGACCCCGGCCGCGTCGAAGATCCGGACCAGGCTCTCGATATACTCCGGAAAGTTGATCACCTCCATGGACGATAGCAGGGCCATGTAGTCGGCCCCTTGCACGTCCAGCGGCACCGTCAGCCCGGTGGCCCGCTCCACATGGACGATCTGGGCCTCCAGCGCCTTCAGGGTCAGGCCCATGGGGCTGCCGATCTCCAGTGCGCGGGTACTGGCCGCCTGCAGCCCCTCGGGCGAATACCCAGACGCGGCGAAGGCCTCCCGTTGCCGGCGGATCATGTAGGCGATATCGTTACCGACTGGGCAGACCATGGAGCAGCGCCCGCACAGGGTGCAACTGTCGTAGGTCATCTCCTGCCAGTTGGCGAAATCCTCTTCCGTCAGATCCCGGCCGAACCCGAGGGCCTTTCCCAATCTTCCCCAGAAGGTGTGCTCCCGCTGCCACAGGCGGCGCATGGGCTCCACCTTGTAGATGGGCGTGTAGCGGGCGTCGCCGGTCTCCGTGTAGAAAAGGCAGGCCTCGGCGCACAGCCCGCAGTGGACGCAGCTCGAGAAATAGGCGGCCACCTTGGCATCGATCTGCTGGCTCAGCACGGCAATGCCACGCTCGAAGTCGTGCTCGGTCTGAACGGCAACCATAGGGACCTCCTGGGTACGCTTGATCGATCAGCGCTGCAAGACGCTTCGTTACTATGAACACCGCACGCAGTGCGCCCAACATCTCCCGCCGGGAAAGGGCCGGGGTGTGAGAACAATCATGGCGATCATGCGCACCTTTCGTTTCTTGGGGCGGGGTGCATCGCCATGATCGTCAGGCCCGCACGCCCTTGCGCGCCATGGCCGCCCCGGTATAGCTGCGGCTGATGACGAAGGTGAAGGCGTGCATCAGGCGACTGAAGGGGAAATAGATCAGGAGCAGGCACACCGTCAGCATGTGGATGGCACGGAGGCTGTCGTGGCTCATGAGCAGAGCCATGCAGCCGGTCAGCATGACGACGAAGGTCAGGATCGCCCCCGCGTGGTCGTCGAAGGTGGAGATCCTGCGCAGCACCGGATGCATCGCCCGGCGCAGCCAAAGGAGCATCAGCCCCGCAAAGGCCAGCTCCGCCGCCAGAATGAACAGCCAATGGGGGGCAGGTGTCCAGCCGAATCCGAGAATCCGCTCCTCGATAAAGACGACATGGGGTGCGGCAAAGAGGAGCAGGACAAAGAGCCCGATGTGGAACAGGTACCCGGCCACCAGATGGAAGGTCGCGCCCTTGGTGAAGCCCTTGGCGGTCCAGGACCGACTGACAAGGGTGCGCATGGCCCCCGGCCAACCCAAACCCCGGGCGGCGGCAAAATCCGGCCGCGTGCCCTTGGCGAAGACCTCGATCAGCCGGATGGCCACGCCGATGAGGAAGATCACGACGGAGCCATACCACAGGGGACCCTCGACGAACTCTAGGAACATAGGTCTAACCTCGCCTGTTTAATGATCGGCTGGCCCTTTTGCCGCGGGAGGCTCAGCCCGCACGACCGGCGGTGCGTCATCGGGCCGTTCCGAAATCCCGGGCGGCGGCAAAGCCGCCGCCCCTTGCCTGCACTGGGCAACCCATGACCCGAGATCCGCCGGTCCCATGCGCGACCCCGCAGGTTTCAATCGCCGCCCTCGCTGCCCTTGGCCAGGGGAGATCCGAAGCCGTGGAAGTCGACGTCGTCGTGGCGCTTGACCTCTTCGAGGGCGTTCTCCGGCACGTCCACCAGGCCCGCCTTCTCCATCTCCGCGTACCAGAGGTTGTGGTGCTCGCGTGCCCAATGGGCGTCCACATAGCCCCGGGTCATGGACTCGGCCGCCCCCTCCATACCGAATGTGCCGATATAGATGTGACCCAGCGAGGCCGCTATGAACACGACCGCGATCACCGCATGGGCGACATGGGCGGCGGCCATGACCTCGCGGCCCTGGCCAAACAGGGGGAAATCGAGCACCAGCCCGGACACCGAGATGCCGATGCCGAACAGGACCGTCATCCAAAACCAGGTCTTCTGGCCGCCGTTGTAGTAGCCGGAGTCCGCGATATGGTGGCCGAAGAGCCCGCCCGCCTTGAGGAACCACTTGAAGTCGAGCCAGCGGAACCGGTTGCCGCGCCCGAACAGGGTCACCAGCGCGACGAGGGCGAAGGGGAAGATGGGCCCGAACAGGTTGTGCGCCTCCTTACAGGCCGCCGCCGTGGCCGAGAAGCCATCGGGCCCGAGAAGCGGGATCAGGACGTAGCGCCCGTAGAGCAGCACCAACCCGGTCACCCCAAGCAGGATGAAGAGACCGGCGGCGAACCAATGGACCACGCGCTGATTGACGGAGAACCGCGGCACCCGTTTTCCGGACCGCCCCCCCTCGATCTCGATCCGCCCGCGGATGAGGTAGAAGGCCCCGATCAGACCCAGGGTGCCCAGCAGCACCCAACCGCCGATCGGCACCAACTGGGAAGCGCGAAACACCCGCCAGGCCTCGCCCCAGGTGTTGATCAGTACGGAGCCGTCGATCTCTTGAGCCTGGGTGGTCGCGTTCTGCGGCTGTGCCCCCTGGCGAACCGCTCGCCACAGCTCGGCGCCCGGGTGTGCGAGCTGTATCCCGGTGGCGGCGAGCCCATAGGGCACCAAGGGCAGGATCAGCGACAAGACGAGCAACAGGGCGCCGGCGCGCCGGACCCCGCGGTAGCTCGACCGCTTGCTTGTGGCGGTAACATCGTTCATGGGTTGTCGGACTCCCGGATCGACGGCAGGGGTAGACCTAGCGAGGCTCCGCCTCTCGGACCAACCAACCTCAGGGCCCTCGGCTGGGGTGTGGAGGCGCCGCTCCCACGGTGTCAAGACCCACCACCGAGAGCCCGTGCGGGATGGCCGCTCATGGCGTCAGTCTCTACCCGCGGCCTTGCCCTTC
>DYRB01000029.1 GCA_020718945.1 Lamprocystis purpurea
GCCGCCGCCCGCGACCCAGCCCACCCCCGCATCGGCCTGGTCTTGGGCGGGGGCGGGGCCCGCGGGGCGGCCCATGTGGGCATCCTCAAGGTCCTGGAGGAACTGCGCATCCCCATCTCGGCCATAGTGGGGACCAGCATGGGGGCCCTGGTGGCCGGCACCTACGCCAGCGGGGTCAGCCCGCAGGAGATGGAGCGGCGCCTCACGGCCATAGACTGGGACAAGCTGTTCGTCGACGATCCACCGCGGCAGGACTGGCCCATCCGGCGCAAGGAGCAGAGCCTGTTTCCGACCTTCGACTTCACCCTGGGGGTGCGCGCGGGGAGTCTGAAGCTGCCGGGTGGGGCCATAGCCGGGCAGAACGTCGAGTTGTTCTTCAACTCCCTGGTCGCCGGTGCCACCGGTATCCACGACTTCGACGACCTGCCCATCCCCTATCGTGCAGTGGCCACCAACCTGGAAGACGGGTCCATGAAGGTCTTCGATTCCGGGCCCCTGGCGGCGGTCATGCGGGCGAGCATGTCGGTCCCCGGGGTGTTCAGCCCGGTGACCATCGACAAGCACATCTACGTGGACGGCGGCCTGGTGCGCAATGTCCCGGTGGATGTGGCCCGGCGCATGGGCGTGGATCGGGTGATTGTGATCAATGTCGGCGGGGGCTTCCTCAAGGGCGACGAGCTCCAGTCGGTGCTTGGAGTCATGTCCCAGATGGTCAACATCCTGACCCAGCAGAACGTGGACAGCTCCCTCAAGGAGATCCGCCCGGGCAAGGACATCCTGATAACGCCGGACCTGGGCGACATGAGCTCCGCGGACTTCGCCGGCGCGGCCAAGGCCATCGACATCGGCGAGGCGGCCGCGCGGGCCGCCATCCCCCAACTCAAGCGCCTGAGCGTCAGCCCCGAGGCCTACGCCGCCTGGCGTTCAGGTCGCCCCGTACCGCCCCCGGACACTGCCCCCATCGATCAGGTGGATGTGGTCGGTCTGACCTACGTCAATCCCGGCCTGTTCGATGCCCTGATCAAGGCCCAGGAGGGCAAGCCCCTGGACCGCAAGACCCTGGATGCGGAGATCGCACGCCTCTATGGCCGCGGCGACTTCCAGAACATCGGCTACAGCCTGGACCGCACCGGGGGCAAGAACCGCCTGGTGGTCAACGCCAACGAGAAGCCCTGGGGACCCGGCTACCTGAGCTTCGGGCTGGGTTTCACCTCGGACTTCAAGGGCGACGACCTGTTCGGTCTGGTGGGGAGCTACCGCCGGACCTGGGTCAACTCCCTGGGCGCCGAGTGGTACACCAGTGCCCAGATCGGCAACCTGGCGGAGTTCTACACCGAGTTCTACCAGCCCTTCTCCCTGGAGCGGTCCACCTTCGTGGTGCCCAGCCTGGGGGTCTCAGCCCGGCCCCTGAGCGTTTTCGTCGATGGCAACCGGGTCGCTCGCTACGACCTCAGCCGCAGCACCCTGGCGGTGGATTTTGGTGGCACCCTGTTCGGCGGCAATGCCGAGGTGCGGATCGGGGCCATGCTCAGTCAGGCGACCTTCACCCTGGATACCGGCGACCCGAGCCTGCCTGATGGTAGCGACAACGACACTGGCCTGCGCGCCAGCCTGGTCTACGACACCCTGGACAGTGCCTATGTCCCGCGGCAGGGGACCCGGGTTGCGCTGAACCTGACCGCGCCACAGCCGGCCATGGGGGCGGATCTCAGCTACAACCGGCTGGTCGGGCGCTGGTCCAGTGCCTACAGCATCGGTGCCAACACCTTGGTCGGGGAGGCAGAGGTCGGGTCGGCCCTGGGGGCTGAGATGCCTTACTACGACCAGTTCGCCCTGGGCGGCTTCCGCCACCTCTCGGGCTATGCCACCGACGAATTCCGCGGCAACCAGGTCGCCTTCGGGTCCATCACCTACTACCGGCAACTGACCACCCTGCCGCCGCCCCTGGGGCGTGGGGTCTACCTGGGGGCCTCCCTGGAGGCAGGGACCCTGGAGGACACCGCAGCACCCCATGCCAGGGTATCGCTGACCGAACCCGGGGTCCGTTTCGGCAGCAGTATTTTCCTCGGGGCCGACACCTGGCTCGGGCCCGCCTACCTGGGCCTGGGCTTCTCCGGCGACGGGGACGGCACGGCCTACATCCAGCTCGGGCGGCCTTAGGTGGAACTATTCGGCCGCAAATGAACGCAAATAGACGCAAATATACAGGGACTTCGCGTCGGTCTCCGGTTCACCCTGCGAGTGACCCGCGGTCTCTGCCTAACTGACTGACCCATTTGCGTACATTTGCGTAATTTGCGGCCGAATTGTTTTCTTGGTCAATTGGCTTATGGGTGTGCCGATCCCAGGCGGCGAAAGACCAGGGTGCGGTTGTTGCAGGGCATGGGGTGGTCCGCCTCCAGCAGCAGGCCGTTGGCCTCCCCCAGGGCGGCCAGGGCGTCGCGGTCCTTGATACCGCTGGCCGGGTCGCGGGCCTTGAGCCACTGGTCGAAGCGGGCGTTGCTGTCGCTGGTGTAAAGGCCCCCGTAGTTGAACGGGCCGTAAAGGGCGAAGGGGGCCCCTGGGGCCAGGACCCCGGGCAGGCCGGCGAACAGGGCTGCGACCTCGGCCTCGCCCATGATGTGGGCGGTGTTGGCGCTGAAGGCGGCATCGTACGCGGCCACCGGCCAGGGCCGGGTCACATCCAATTCCAGGGGCGGCGGCAGGTTGGGCAGCCCCGCCTCCGCCAGCCACAGCCGCACCCCCGGGAGGTTCTCCGCCAGGTCGCTGGTCTGCCAAGTCAGGTGGGGGAGGCGACCGGCGAAATAGACGGCGTGCTGTCCTGTACCGCTGCCGATCTCCAACAACCGGGTGGCTCCAGACAAGAGCGGGGCCAGGACCTTCAGGATCGGGTCGCGGTTCTCGTCGCAGGATTGGGAAAAGGGCTTCTGGTTGGGGTGCATGGGCTTGGGTCGCTAGGGGTGGATCTGGTTGTCGCACAAGATGCAGCCGGGGGCGGCGGATTTCACCCGGCCGCAGTCCGCCGTGGCGCACACGCTACAGCCCTGGGGCTACGCAATCCGCTATCATCCGCCGCCAAGGTCGTACCGCTCACCCCCAGCCCCCACCACACCCAGGTCATGCCCATCCACGCCGCTCCGACTTCCGCAGCCCGTCCAGGGCGCCGCCTTGCCCTTGGGGTGCTGCTGCTCTGGCTGCTGGCCGGGCTCTTTGCCGGGTGCGCCGGGCGCTGGCCCACGGCTGCCCCGGCACAACCGACTGGCCAGACTGCGACACCAGTCGCAACTCAGGCCGCGGCACAGACCCGGCAATCGACCCAGCCGGAGCCGTCCAAGCCCGGGACGGCGGAATCCGCCCAGCCCCAGACCCAGACCCAGGCCGAGCCCCCGGCAGGGCCGGGCCGCCCCGGCGAGGCCCAATGGCGGACCACGGGCGAGGCCCTGGGTCTGGGCCGCCCCGCACCGGCCGAGGGAGAAGGGGACCCGGCGACCGACCCTGGGCCGACCTTTACCCCCGAGGGTCTGGCGGGCGAGGTGGCCGCGCGCTGTGCCGCGGCCGGCGGGCGACGCGGTGTCTATCTGCCGGCCCTGACCGCCGAGCTCTTTGCCGCGGGGATACCGGCGGCGGACGCCACCGAGGCCCTGATCCGCGGCGACTGCGGGAGTCTGGCCGACCTGGTGCGGACCATGGTCGCTACCGGCGGCGAGGGGGCCCTGGCACCGGTGGTCGGGCGGGCCCTGTTCCTGGCCGGGCCCCAGTCCGAGGGTATCATCGCCGCGGCTGCCTCGGCAGGGCTGCAGCGCGGCCTGGGCGGTCCGGCGCGCAGCCCCGACGGCGACTCCATGCCGCGGCTCAACGGCTATGCCATGGCCTACTTCCCCTCCGGGGCGGACACCGCCCTGCGGACCGGGGCGGAGGTGTCGCCGCTCTACAATCTCGCCACCCCAGGCTATGGGATCTACACCTATGTCCTCCTGGGCAAGGGGTTCCCGGACCTGCCGGAGGCGGACACCCGGCGCTATCGGGAGGTCCTGCGCCTGATCCAGACCTATGTCATGGCCTCTGACCCCCAGACCCGCGGTCCCAGCGCCCAGACCCACACCTTCCTGCTCGCGGTCTACCCCGGGCGCAAGGGCCTGCCCCTGATGGAGCAGACCGGGCCAGAACTCTCCACCGACATGCGCGAGGCCCTGGCCGACTACATCGACGCCCTGGGCGATACCGTCCTCGCCAAGCGGGTGCGTACCAGCCCCGGGCCCTTCCTGGTCTCGGCCGCTGAGCCCCGCCTGATCCCCGGTCAGAGGACTGATCCCCGTCTGGTGGTGGACCTCTCGGGGCTCGCCCCCGAGTACCTCTACGCCCTGGTGGACGCCTATGACCGCCCCCTGTCGGAGGCGGACCTGGCCCGGGCCGGGGGTCTGGACCCCATCGACGGGCGGCTGGCCGAGCTGTTTCGGGTCGCCGGCCCATCGGCTGATCCGGCCGGCGGCGGGCGCTGGGTCTATCGCCTGGGCGCCCCGGCTGCGGCCCCGGCTGCGGCAACGGCAGCGCCACCCACCCAGGCGGCGCCGGGGACGCCCGCAACCCCTGCCAAGGCAGACAAGGGCGGCGGTCGCGGAGGCCCCTAGATGCTCAGATTCAGCGTGATGAGCCTGCTCAAGTTCGTCATCGGCATCCTGCTGTTGCAGGGGGTCACGGTGCTGCTGGTGGTGACCGCCTACAAGACCGACCTGGACCAGACCTGGCCCCTGTTCGTCGCCCTGGGGGGCGCCATAGGCACGGTGGTCGCCCTGTGGTTTTCCAGCATCGCCGACAGCGCCCGGCACCAGACCCTGGCCAAGGCCAAGGAGGTCTTCTCCAAGGAACGGGAAAAGATCCGCGTAAGGGCCGAGCAGGACAAGGCCAGGGAGGTCAAGTCCACCCAGAAGGCGGCCGCCCGATCCCAACGGGTCGCAGGGCTGGCCATCAGCCCCAAGACCGGCCTGGCCATCGGCGGGGCCGTGGGTCTGGGGGTCGCCATGCTCATGGCCCAGTTCATCACCCTGGGGCTGCTGACCCTGACCACCGCCGGCGGCCTGGTCCTCGGCTACGGGGCCAGGGTGCGCCAGGAGCGCTACGGCGGCCACCTGCTCGGCGGCGGCAACGGCAACGGCAACGGTACCGGTTGGCTCGGCGGCGGCGAGCGGCGCGAGGTCAAGGTCATCGATGCCGAGCCCGCGGTCCCGGCCCTCGAGGGCCGTCGGCGCAGGTCCAAGCCCCCCGCGGATTCGGCCGAGGCCGTCTGAGCCAGGCCGTCACGCATCCGTCATCGGACTCTGGTTTAGTCTCAGATCCCAGACCGCGACAGGGCCCACCGAGGGCCTTTTTCCTATCAACGAGACCAGGGAACAACCCCACATGACCGACACGCCGCAGCAAACCCCGGGGACCTTCTGTTGGGTCGATCTGGCCACCACCGACCTGGAGGCCGCCAAGGGCTTCTATGCCGCCGTGTTGGGCTGGACGGCGGAAGCAGTGCCTGCGCCTGGGGGGCAGGGTCCCGCCTATACCCTGTTCTCCCACGATGCCCAGGTGGTCAGTGGCGCCTATCCCCTAGCCCCCGAACAGGGCGACCACCCCTTCTGGATGAGCTATGTGTGCGTCGCGGACCTGGAGGCCACCCTGGCCCTGGCCCAGGCCCTGGGTGCCCAGGTCCCCTGTCCCGCCATGGACATCATGGACGAAGGCCGTCTGGCCGTGATTCAGGACCCCAGCGGGGCCTACCTCGGTCTCTGGCAGCCCAGGCAGCACCAAGGCTTCGCCCTGTCCAATGCCCCCGGGGCCCCCTCCTGGCACGAGATGCAGACCCATGACCTGGCCGCCGCCGCTGCCTTCTACCAGGGGCTGTTCGGCTGGACCCTCAAGCCCTTCGCCGGTTACCTGGACGGGGCCTACCAGATCCTCATGCTCGAGGGCCGCGAGGTGGGCGGCATGGTCCCCATCGCTGCCGACTGGGGCCCGGCCCCACCCAACTGGTCGGTCTACTTCGGGGTCCGCGACTGCGACGCCACCGTCGGCAAGACCGAGTGGCTGGGAGGCAAGGTGCTCTGCCCGGCCATGGAAGTCGACGGGGTCGGGCGCTTCGCCCACCTGCAAGACCCCCAGGGCGCGGTCTTTGCCGTCATCGCCCAGGCCAAGCCCTGACCCCGCGAAGGCTGTGGCGATGGCCGGCGCGACCTCGCAGCGGCCCAGCCGTCTGCGCGACCGCGTCTATCGCGCCCCTTCGGTCATCCACGGCACCGGCTGCTTCGCCCGCATCCCCTTCGCCGCCGGCGACCTCATCGGGACCTACGCCGGCCCCGCGGTCCGCCGGGACGGGACCTATGTCCTGTGGGTCCTGGAGGCCGGGGCGGCCCCCCTGGGGCTTAGCGGTCGCAACCTGCTGCGCTGGCTGAACCACCAGGACCCCGGCAATGCCCGTTTCGACGGCTTCGACCTCTACGCCCTGAGCGACATAGCCGCGGGGGAGGAGATCACTTTCGATTACACCGGTGGGGAGGGGGGCTGACCAGGGTCGACCCCGGGGAAACGCAGGTCCCGGGGGCCCTGCGGCCTGGTGGCCGTCAGGCCCACCCTGTCCCCGATGGTCAGTTGTCGATCCGGTAGTTCGGCGCCTCTTTGGTAATCTGCACGTCATGCACATGGGACTCGCGCATCCCCGCCGTGCTGACCCGCACGAACTCCGGCTTGGTGCGCATCTCCTCGATGTCGGCGCAGCCCGTGTAGCCCATGCTGGAGGCCAGGCCCCCGGTGAGCTGGACTATGACGTTGAGTACGCTGCCCTTGTAGGGCACCCGGCCCTCGATGCCCTCGGGGACCAGCTTCTCGGCCTCCCGGCCCTCCTGGAAATAGCGGTCCCGGGACCCCTCGCTGCTGGCCATGGCCCCCAGGGAACCCATGCCGCGATAGGACTTGTAGGAGCGGCCCTGATAGATCTCGACCTCCCCCGGGGCCTCGTCGGTGCCGGCGAAGAGCCCACCGATCATGACGCAGTGGGCCCCGGCGGCGATCACCTTGGCCACGTCGCCTGAGTAGCGCAGGCCGCCGTCGGCGATGATGGTGATGTCGGTCCCCTTGAGGGCCTCGGTGACATTGGCCACAGCGGTGATCTGGGGCACGCCCACCCCGGCGACGATGCGGGTGGTGCAGATGGAACCTGGGCCTATGCCGACCTTGACCGCGTCGGCCCCTGCATCCATCAGGGCACGGGCGGCGGAGCCGGTGGCGATGTTGCCGCCTATGACCTGGAGTCCCGGGAAGTTGCGCTTGGTCCAGGCAACCCGGTCCAACACCCCCTGGGCATGGCCGTGGGCCGTGTCCACCACCACCACGTCCACCCCGGCCTCGACCAGGGCGGTGATACGCTCGTCGGTCCCGGCCCCCACCCCCACCGCGGCCCCGACCCGCAGGCGCTCGTGATCGTCCCGGGACGCCTTGGGGAAGTCCTTGGCCTTCTGGATGTCCTTCACCGTGATCATGCCGCGCAGTTCGAAGGCGCCGTTGACCACCAGTACCTTCTCGATGCGGTGCTTGTGCAGCAGCCCCAGGACCTCCTCGCGGGTCGCACCCTCGCGCACCGTGACCAGGCGCTCCCGGGGGGTCATGACCGCGGAGACGGGTTCGTCCAGGCGGGTCTCGAAACGCAGGTCCCGCCCGGTGACTATGCCGTCCAGGTGGCCGTCCGCGGTCACCACCGGCACGCCGGAGATGTTGTGGGCCCGGGTAATCTTCATCACCTCGCCCACCGTGGTCTCCGGGGTGACGGTGATGGGGTTGCGGATAATGCCGCTCTCGTACTTCTTGACGCTCAGGACCTCGCGGGCCTGGCGCTCGGCGCTCATGTTCTTGTGGACTATGCCGATGCCTCCCTCGAGCGCCATGGCGATGGCCAGGCGTGCCTCGGTCACCGTATCCATGGCCGCGGAGACCAGGGGGATTTTGAGCGTGATGCCGCGGGTCAGCCGGGTGGACAGGTCCGCGGAGTTGGGCAGGACCCGGGAGTGGGCGGGTAGGAGGAGGACGTCGTCGAAGGTGAGTGCTTCCTGGATGAGGCGCATGGGTCCCCCTGGGGCTGTGGTGCGGGTAAAAAATAGCGGCGGATTATATACCGGGGACGGTCGGATATTTCGCCGGGATGGGGGAGGCCAGCAGTTCCAAATTTGGGACCATCGTCCAATGGCGTCGCCAGGAACACCGTGGGAGCGCCGCCTCGGCCGCTGTTCCCGACGCGGCTTTTGGCCAGGGATGGCCAGTATCCCAGGGGCGCAGGGAGCAGCCCCTGGGACTACCTCCCCCGTCCCTGGAGTTGTCGGCGCGACCGGGCGAAGCGCAGCGAGCCCGGTGGTCACCGCACTACATCGGTCGCGGCGAGGCGCCGCTCCCACGGGCAGCAGTTGCCTGTTTCCGCTACCCGAAGACCTGCTCCGGGGGGGGCTTCGCCCGTCCGCGGGGCCTCCCCGGGTCCTTTAGAGGGCCCGGCTCGATGGCGTCCCTGCGGGCGGACCAAGGATGCGGAGTTTTTCCGCAGGACCAGGTGCTTGCGCCCCCGCCCGCCAACCGGTGAACGGCCCCGGGGCCCCACACCGCCTATCGGTCCAAACCTTGACGGCCCTGACGGCCCTGACGGCCAAGGCCAAACTTCACTTTCAGTGCAAGAACTGTGCTCCTCGTTGCGGGATGGTTGGGCCAGAAGGGCAGCGGTCATCGTCACAGGCTCCAGGGCCAACGCCGCGGGGCCGGGAGTTGATCAATCAACGCCGCTGACACCCTAATTTCCATCGAGGGCCTGATCGGATCGCGGTTCAACAACACCCTCACAGGCTCGGCCGGCGCCAACACCCTGGACGGGGGCAGCGGCAACGATGTGATCAACGGCGGAGCGGGCAACGACACCCTGACCGGCGGCCTCGGGCACGACAGTCTGAACGGGGGGCTGGGCCTGGATACCGCCAGTTACGCCGATGCGGGTGCTGCCGTCAGTGTCGATCTCGCCATCGGCGGGGTCAGCGGCGGGGCTGGCAACGATAGTCTGGCCGAGATCGAAAACCTGATCGGCAGCGCCTACGCCGACAGCCTTTGGGGCAGCACCTTGAACAATGGCATCGTCGGCGGTGCCGGCGATGATCGCGTCTACGGACGGGATGGCAATGACGTGCTGGAGGGCGGGGATGGGGCCGACACCATCGACGGGGGCTGGGGACCGATGCCGCGTCCTATGCGGGGGCTCGGGCGGCGGTGACGGTCAATCTGGGGCTGGCAGGGGCTCAGAATACCAACGGGGCCGGGAGCGACATTCTGATGGGGATCGAAGACCTCGTCGGCAGCCAGTTCGGCGACCGCCTCACTGGCAATGCCCTAGAAGGCGGTGGCAGCAATGACTCCCTAAACGGCGGCGCAGGCGCAGATGCCTTTAAGTTCTGGACAACATCCGAGGGAACCGACCGGATCACCGATCTCACATCCGGCTCGGACAAAATCGAAGTGGTGAGCGCCAACTTCGGCGCCCTCCCGGTCGGCGCCCTGGCCGCGAGCCGCTTCAAGGCGGCCGGTACGCCGCTGACGAATGGCAACGCGGTGTTCATCTACAACGCGGCCACCGGCGCCCTGTCCTTCGACAGCAACGGCAACGGTGCCGGCGGGGTTAGCCAGATCGCCATACTTACCGGGCCCAAGACCCTGGTGGCGAGCGACATCCAGGTGGTCTCGGCCTGAGCCTGCCGGGCGGCTCGACCTAGCGGGACTCCGGGGCGGGACGGGGTATCCACCCCGTCCCCAACGTTTCGGTGGTCAGCGCTGCGCCCGAGTTGGCCTGTTGGGTACCGTCCCTGGCACTGGGTCCCGGCACCGTGCCGGGACGACGGCGCCGACGGGCCCACCGCCGACCGGTCGTATAGCGCACCGGACCTAACCCGACCCATTTGCGCCGATGTCCCTGGCGCCCCTTTGGGCGGGACGGGGTATGCACCCCGTCCCTGACCTTCAGTCCGATGGTGGATCCACACGGCCCCCCATCGGCGCCCCCCACGAAGTATGCACCCCGTCCCGGGCCTTCAGTCCGATGGTGGCTGCCAGCACCAGCCAAAGGGTCCGTACGGGGCCCGTGCCCGGTCTGGCCGGGGCAGGCTGTTTCAGCCAAGCTCGCGCATTGGGCACGCAGCCCCGCAGGGGCGGGACATACCAGCCCAGGGCAACGCCCTGGGGAGTCTTGGCGGAATCTTCCAGCCCTGAAAGGGCGTGACATAGAGGTCCCCCGATGTCACGCCCCTACAGGGCTGGGCCTCCGTACATCGACGACCCAGGGCTTCGCCCTGGGCTGGTATCCGCGACCCCGTTGGGGTCGGGCCTAACCTTCGGGTAAAACAGGGTACCCATACGGGGCGATTTTCCCCGCGACCGCGGTCGGTCCTGGGATAATCGTGCACCCTGTCCCGCACCTTGCCCCCGACCCAGGGCCCGCCCATGACCAGCCCACCCCCACAGACCCGCCTGGACTTCGACCGCGACATCTACAGTGTCTCGCGGCTCAACAGCGAGGTGCGCGCCGTCCTGGACGGGAGTTTCCCGATGCTCTGGGTCCAGGGCGAGGTGTCCAACCTGGCCCAGCCCAGCTCCGGGCATATCTATTTCTCCCTCAAGGACGAGGCGGCCCAGGTGCGCTGCGCCATGTTCAAGGCCAAGCGGCTGCTGCTCGGCTTCCGTCCGGCCAACGGCCAACAGGTCCTGGCCCGGGTGCGGGTCAGCCTGTTCGAGCCCCGCGGGGACTATCAGCTCATCTGCGAGCACCTGGAACCGGCGGGGGAGGGGGCCCTGCGCCTGGAACTGGAGCGCCTCAAGCGCCGCCTGGCCGCCGAGGGGCTGTTCGCCCCGGCCCTCAAGCGGCCCATTCCGCCCTTCCCGCGCCAGGTCGGGGTCATCACCTCGCCCATGGGGGCGGCGGTCCACGACATACTGAGCGTGCTCAAGCGGCGAATGGCGGCCCTGCCGGTGCTGATCTACCCGGTCCAGGTCCAGGGCCAGGGGGCCGCGGCGGAGATGGTCGCGGCCCTGGGGCTGGCCAACCGACGCTCCGAGTGCGATGTGCTCATCCTGGCCCGGGGCGGCGGGTCCCTGGAGGACCTGTGGGCCTTCAACGACGAGGCCCTGGCCCGGGCCATCCGCGCCTCGGCCATACCCGTGGTGTCCGGGGTCGGGCACGAGGTGGACTTCACCCTGGCGGATCTCGCCGCCGACCAGAGGGCAGCGACCCCGAGCGCCGCCGCCGAACTGGTCAGCCCCTCGGGGGAGCACCTGCGCCTGAGCGTCCTGGCCCTGGCCCAGCGCCTGGGGGCCGCCCAGGCCCGGCGCCTGGCTGGGCTCGGTCAGCGCCTGGGGGCGGCGACCCGCCACCTGCGTCTGCTCCACCCGGCCGCAGCCCTGGAGCGGCGCGGTCAGGCCCTGGACGACCTGGAGCGGCGCCTGCTCACCGCCACCGCCGGGCGCCTGGACCAGGCCCGTCGGCGCCTGGCCCCGGCGGTGGTTCGCCTGACGGCCGGGTCCCCGGGGCGGGCCCTGCCCGGGCTGCGTTCGGTCCTGGCCGGGTTGGGCCGTCGCCTGGCCCTGGCCGCGGACCGGACCCAGGAGACCCGTCGCGAGCGCCTGGCCCTGGCGGTGCAGGGGCTGGAGGCGCGCAGCCCCCTGGCCACCCTGGCCCGGGGCTACGCCGTCGTGACCCGGGAGCGGGACGGCGCCATTCTGCGCGACGCCGCCGAGGTCGGGCCCGGGGACCTGGTGCGGGCCCGGCTCCGGCAAGGGGCCCTGACCTGCCGGGTGGTGGACACCGATGAGGGTCCCTAGTCCCCAGCCCTGAACCCAGAAAGAGCAATTCAGCCGCAAATTGCGCAAATACACGCAAATGGGGCAGGCAGTTAGGCAGAGTCCGCAGGTCACCCGCATGGTGCACCGGAGACCGACACGAAGTCCTTGTTCATTTGCGTCTATTTGCGTTCATTTGCGGCTCAACTGCTTTTCTTAGGTTGAAAGGTCACCAGGGTATCGCCACCCCGTCGCGGAAGAAGCCCCCGCTGGGCCCGTCGTCGGGCAGGGTGGCGGCCCAGAGGATCCCGGCGACCCCCTCGGCGACGGAGCGCGGGGCCTGGTCGCCACCCATGGCGGTGCGCACCCAGCCGGGGCAGACGGAGTTGATCTTGACCCCAGTCCCCTGCAACTCGTCGGCGAATATCCGGGTCAGGGCATTGAGCCCGACCTTGGACAGCCGGTAGCCGGGGCAGCCGCCGTTCATGTCGGCCAATTGGCCCATCCCCGAAGAGACGTTGACCACCCGCCCCCGACCCTGCATCAGGGGGATCAGCACCTGGCAGAGCCGCAGGGCGGCCATGGTGTTGGTCTCCAGGCCCCGGCGCACCACCGCCAGATCGGCCGCGAAGACGCTCGCCGCCGCCGAACCCGGCTCCGGGTCTGGGAATATGCCGGCGTTGTTCACCAGCACATCCAGGCGACCGAAGCGGTCGCGCACAAAGGCGGCCAGGGCCTGGATGGATGCCTCGTCGGTGACATCCAGCGGGTGGAAGGACACATCGCCGCCCTGGTCGCGCAGCCCCTGGGCGGCGGGCTCACCCTTGGCCGGGTCGCGGGCGGTCAGGACGACGCTGTAGCCGCGGGCGGCGAGTTGTCGGCAGGTCTCGAGTCCGAGCCCGCGATAGGCCCCGGTGACCAGGGCGACTTTGGATTGTGGCATGGGGTAGTCCTCCACGGGATTGGGACGGCGATTATGGCCTGAGCGGCGCGGCCCGTCGCCTCTGGGGTGGAAACCCCACCGCGACACCCCTATTTCTTTAACGGCGGCTTGCGCGAACCCCTGCCCGGGGAAGTGCACCTAATGGTCCCCTCGCCGCGGGTGGCGACCTATGACCTGAAGCCGGAGATGAGCGCCCCGGAGGTGGCCGATGTCACTATCCAGGCCATCCGCAGCGGTCGCTACGGCTTCATCGTGGTCAACTTCGCCAACGGCGACATGGTCGGCCACACCGGCGACCTGAACGCCGCCACCCGGGCGGTGGAGGCCCTGGGCCGGGTCCTGGACGCCGCCGTGGCCGCCGACTGGTCGGCCCTGGTCACCGCCGACCACGGCAACTGCGAGCTGATGCTGGACCCGGAGACGGACGAGCCACACACCCAGCACACATTGATGCCGGCGCCCTTCCTGGTGGTGGACGAGGCCCGCTGGACCCTGGCCCCAGGCGGCGGGCTGGCGGACGTGGCCCCATCGGTGCTGCGGCTCATGGGTCTGCCGCCGGTGGCGGCCATGACCGGGCAGTCGCTGCTGCTGGCCGAGCAGCAGCCCCGGGCCTTGCCCGCGATGGAGCGGCTCATCGCCGCCTGAGCCCTTGGACTGAAGAAAAGACCGAGCCGCAAATGAACGCAAGTAGACGCAAATAAACAAGGACTTCGTGTCGGTCTCCGGTGCACCATGCGGGTGACCTGCGGACTCCGTCTGACTGCCGGACCCATTTGCGTAAATTTGCGTAATTTGCGGCCGAATTGTTCTTGCTAAATTTGACGGTATCGCCAAGCCGCCGCGCCCAAACCGGCGCGGCCCTGGGCTCGGGCGCACCGTCCTGGTCCGGCGGCCCAGCCATTCCAAATTTGGGCCCATCGTCCAACACCGCGGCCAAAAGCACCGTGGGAGCGCCGCCTCGGCGCGACCGGGCGAAGCGCAGCGAGCCCGATGGCCACCAAATTACTCGGTCGCGGCGAGGCGCCGCTCCCACGGGCACCGATATGGCCGCCAAATTTGGAACCGCTACCGGCAGCCAACCCCAGTGGCAGCGACCCCCGGGACCCGTTAGACTCGCCCCCCGTGCCGCCCCGGCGGCTCGGGTGGGGCGGCCCGGGCCGCCCTCCTGTTGGCCCCGACCACCTGAAGCCTGTCCCCTATGCCATCCCAGACCCTGACCCTGGTGGACGCCACCGCCCGCGGCGTCGGGCTCGACCCCTTGACCCTGCACAGACCCAAGGCCGCGGCGCCCTTCGCCGGCAAGTTCCGGGTCATCGACTTCACCCTGGCCAACTGCCTGCACTCCGGGCTGCGGCGCATCCTGGTCCTGACCCAGTACAAGTCCCACTCCCTGCACAAGCACCTGCGCGACGGCTGGAG
>DYRB01000411.1 GCA_020718945.1 Lamprocystis purpurea
TGAGTCCTGTGGTGGCCATCGGGCTCGCTGCGCTTCGCCCGGTCGCGCCGGGGCGGCGCTCCCACGGTGCTTCCGGCCTTGGTGCTAAACGACGGTCTCAAATTCGCAATTGCTGGCGGTGATCGGTCAGCGCCACCGGCTACCGGCCGCCTCGGGCGCCAGGGGTGGGGGCGGCGGGCCCAGTCCATAACGGCGCCAGACTACCTGGAAGGGCAGCGTGCCGCCCTGTTCGACGCGCACCAGGGCCTCCATGGCCAGGCCGTTGGGCACCGCCGCCTCCCCGGGCGCGCCAGCCCCGGTGCCGGCGGCGGCACGGGCCGCCCGAATTCGGTACAGGGGACCACCGCGCCCCCCGGCAGCCGAGGCAAGTCCGGGCACGCCGCCGGGGAGACTGGGCTGGTTGCGCTCGACCACGGCGCGCTGGGCCTCCTCCAGGCTCACCCCCTGGATGGCCGCCAGCACCACCGCCGAGGCGAACTGCTCGTCCACCTGGCCGACACCGGCATCCACCGTCACCTCCGGGGCCAGGCGCCGATACAGCTCGGGGCTGACGCCCAAGACCTGGCGCAGCTCCTCGACGCTGGTGAAGGGCCCGTCCTTGGCCCCGTAGGGCAGGTCCTCGGCTTCATAGTCCGGGTCCTCGGCCCCGTTGAGGCCCTTGAGGTCGTCCTCGTCGCGCCAGTCGAGGATGCGGTCCGCCAGGGCCGCGGCCTCGTCGTCCGCCACCCCCAGGACCTGGAACAGGGCGGTGAGCAGATTGGCGTCTGCCAGGTTCAGGTCGATCCGCGAGGCCTCGTTGTGCACCGAGATGGCCAGCGGCACCTCGGCGAAGGTCCAGGGGTGGGGCGACCCATCAGGCAGCCAGGCCGCGGGCTGGTTCGGGTCTGCCCCTGCGGTCTGGCGGGGGTCCAGGTCGCTGGGGGGCGGGGCGAGCAGGTTGAGCACGGCATAGGCGATACCGGCGTCCGCCGCGGCGCGGAATCGGGCACCGTCCAGGGCATTGGCGGTGAGGGTGCTCTCGGTGCGCTGGGCGGCGGTCAGGCCCAGGGCCATGACCGTGAGCAGGGCTATGACCCACAGGACCAGGACCAGGGCTATGCCGCGGCTGGCGGTACCCGGATGCCTCACTTGGCTATCCCCCGCGCCGAACCGGGCCCTGTCGGCGCCTTCGCGCCAGTCCCCCGGGGCGGCACAGGCGGGACCGCCCCGGGCTCGGCAGCGTCCGGCAGCGGCTGGGGGACGCCGACCTGGATGGCCCCGGCCTGAGGCTGATCCACCTGGGGCAGGGCTATGACGCTGTCCGGCCAGTCCTGGCGGCGGCTGGTGAGGCGCACCCGGACGAGCTGGGGCGGGTGGGGCTGGTCTATCCATTCGTCGTACCACTCGCCCTCGGGCTCTTCACCGTCCAGCCCGGCGGGCTTGGCTGCCTTGCGCGCCGTGGCGCGGGTGGGGCTGCGGGCCTCCGCCTCGGGGGCCTCCCCGCTTGCCCCTAAGTCCACCTCCTGGGCGACCCCGAAATAAGCCAGCTCGAAGTCCGCCACCCCCTCCAGCAGCACGGTCTGGCCGTAGGCCCCGGCGGCCAGGTCGCGGTCCTCGGCCGAGTCGCCCGAGACCCCTGGGGAGTCTGGGTCCAGGGGCTGCCACTCCGGGGTGTCGCCCTTGCCCGCCAGCACATCGGAGTGCAGTAGCCAGCGGGTCAGCACCAGGCGGCTGCGCTCCCCGCGCCCCTCCAGCCCCAGGCGCAGCACATAGAGCCCGGGCACGCCCACATGCTCGGAGAGCGGTGCGGCGAATTCCAGTTGGGTGGCATTGCCGGCAAAGATCTGGCGGTCCTCGGCGTCGTAGTTGATGGTCAGGTCGCGGGCCTGCATCAGGGCCCGGTCCAGGAAGCCCCGGGCGCTGCGGACCTCGGCGTTGCGCTCGGCCACCGCGTCCACCCCGTCCCAGGCCCGACCGCCCAGGCGCAGCCCGGAGAACAGCAGGACGGTGATCAGGGCCACCAGGGCCAGGGCTATGATCAGCTCGATGAGGGTGAAGCCCCTCGCTGGGCCGGGAAGGGATCGGGGATTCTTCATCTTGGCCTGGCGGGGGTCTGGACCCGCGGCGTACTGGGCGCGCCCCCCGCCCCCAGCCCGGCATCCTCCAGGGCCGGACCCAGGCGCAGGGTCGCCAGGCTGAACTGACGCTCCGCCCCGCGCTCCCCCCAATAGGCGGTGGCGGTGACCCGGTAGGGGGTGACCGGCGGGGCCTGATCGGGGAACAGGTCGGCCACGTCGATCTGGGTGATACGCAGGGCCCAGGTCATACCCCCCTCCGCCTCCCCGGAGTAGTCGCCCTCCTCCAGGGGGACCGCCGCCCCGGCCTCGGCCAGGGTCGCCTCCGCCAGTTCCGCCGCCCGGGCATAGGACCCGCTCACCGCTGTGGTACTCAGGGCCCGGGAGAAGATCTGCATCAGTACCCCCAAGGTGATTGCCAGGATGGCGAAGGCGACCAGCACCTCCAGCAGGGAGAAGCCGGCGCAGCCCCGCCGGTGGGCTCGCCTGGGGAGGGGCAGGGCGCGGCGGTCAGTCCCCATCCCAGTCCCCAATGGCGATGCGCCCGGTGAGCCAGGCAACGCCCACCTGGTAGCCCCGGCCCTCGCGGCTGAGCAGGACCCGGCCCCCGGTGGAGCTGCCGTCTGGGTAGAAGCGTACACCGCCCACCTGGTCGTCGCGCATCTCGGAGCGGGCGCCCTCAAGCTTGAGGTCGAAGCCGCTGGGCAAGGTCACGGTGCGGGCGTCGCCCTCGACCTGGAAGCTCCGCCCCTCGACATCCAACAGGAAGGCGACGTCGTGGCCGCCGCGGATCGCCTCCTCCCGGGCCAGCCGCAGCCCGGCGGCGGTGCTGCGGGCGGCGGCCTTGAGCTGGACCCCGGGGAAGGCGGCGGAGATCATGGGCGGGACCAGGCCGATGAGCAGGGCCCCGAGGGCCATGACCACCAGCAGCTCGATGAGCGTAAAGCCCTTGGCTCTGTCTGCATTAGCTGTTGGGGATGGCCAAGTCATTGAAGTGGCGG
>DYRB01000030.1 GCA_020718945.1 Lamprocystis purpurea
GGCGGCGGGCGGGTCAAGTCCAGCGGCTGGCCCAACGGCCGGCGCCTGGGGGACGACGTGGTGGACATAGCCCTGACCGCGGTGGCCAGCGGGCCGACCTACAGCACGGTCACGGTGGTGGGGGACAACGTGGCCGCCAACGATCAGGTCTACCATCAGGTCTTCCCCTATGCGGCCACGCCCCATGCCGGGCCCACCAACCGCAAGGACCCCTGAGCCCAGTCCCACCGCCCGCCCCGCCCGTATCACCGGGCGGGGCGACCCCGGTATCCAAGAAACCAAACCAAACGCCAAGGAGCCACCGCCATGTACAAGATCGCCGCCGCCATTCTGTTCCTATTAGGGGTCAGCGCCGCCCAGGCGACCCCCGTCGCCTTTACCGCAACCGGTTACACCAGCAGCGCCTTTGCCGACGTCGGGGGCGTCTCCGACGGCCCCAACGCCGCCGCCACCCCCACCGACCCGCTGCCCCTGACCAGCGCCGCAAGCGTAGTCGCTGGCGGGGGCTCGGCCGCCGCCAACGCCGGGGCCGACGCCTACCTGCTATCGGCCGCGACCTCGGCGGCTTCGTCCGGGGACCCGGCCCAGGCCAGCGCCGTGGCCACCTTCTTCGGGGAGTTCGTCACCCCGGGCGGTGTCCTGGCCCTGGTGGCGGATTATCTGAGCGACACCGGGGCGCTGGGCTCGACCCTGGCGATCCAATGGGTGGTGGACGGGATAGTCCTGCCCCTGATCGGCAGCGGCTACTACCTGAGCCCCGACCTGGCGGCCGGGCTGGCGGGGACCCTGGAGATCACGCTCATCAGTACCGCCGCGGCGGACAACCCCGGGGACGCGGCGAGCAACCTGTCGAGCGTTGCCTTTGCCCTGAACCAGGTACCGGAGCCCGCCGGAGCGGCCCTGATGGTCCTGGGCCTGGGCCTGTTGGGCCTGCGCGGTCGGCGGTCGATGCCCCTCGCGGCCGGGATCTAGCACTCATCGTCCCGGGGGGAGTGGGCGACCCCAGACAACATCGAACCGGAGGCAAGCCATGCGAGGCCGAACCCCGATTGCCTGGCTCCTCGCCCTGGCTGCCGCCGGGGCGGGCGCCGAGCCCGTGGCCGAGGCCCAGGCCCTGCTCCAGGCCCAGCGGACCAGGCCGGACGCGGCCCGCTTCGAGCAGGCCAGGGCCATCCTGACGCAGCTCACGGCCCAGGCCCCCCGGGATGCCCGGGCCTGGACCCTGCTCGCCTGGGCGCACCTGACCGAGCACCGCTTCGGCGAGGCCCTGGCCGCCGCCGAGACCGCCGCGGCCCTGGCCCCGGATCGGCCCGAGCCGCAGGCGGTTATGACCGACGCCCTGGTGGAACTCGGCCGCTACCCGCAGGCCCTGGACTGCGCCCAACGCCTGCTCGACCTGGACCCCGGGGTGCCGGCCTGGGCCCGCGCGGCGCGGCTGCGCTTCCTCCACGGCGACCTGGACGGGGCCCTGGCCCTGTTGACCCAGGCCGCCGCGGTTGCCGGCCCCCGCGGCGAGGCCGCCGCCTGGGTGCAGTTGGAACTGGCGCGTCTGCACCTGGAGGCGGGCGACCCGGTCGCGGCCGAGGCGGACCTGACCGCCGCGGCCCTGGCCTTCCCCGACCACATAGGTCTCCCGGCGGCCCGGGCCCGGGTCACCGCCGCCCGGGGCGACCCGGGCGGGGCCCTGGACCTGTATCTGGCCGCCATCGCCGCCCAGCCCAATGCCGAGGACGCCCTGGCCGCCTGGCGCCTGGCCCGGACCCTCGGCCAGGCGGGCGCGACCCGGCACCTGGCCGCCCTGCTGGACGGCCTGGCCCTTCTGGATACCGGGCTGTCCCGGCGGGCCCTGGCCGAGTACCTGGCCGAGGCCGGCCAGACCGACCGGGCCCTGGACCTGGCCCGCACCGAGTTGGCCCTGCGCCCGGACCTCTACAGCCACGCCACGCTGGCCCGGGTGCTGGCCCGCGCCGGGTCCTCGGGAGGGCCTCGGGCCTGGGCCGAGGCCCGGGAACAGGCGCACCTGGCCCTGGCCCTGGGTACCCCGGACACCCGACTGCGGGCGGACATGGGGGCCATCCTGGGCGAGGGTCAGCGGGCGGAGTCGGTGCCATGAGGCGCCGCCCCTGGATCTGGAGCTGGGCCTGGCCCTGGGTCCTGGCGGCCCTGGCCCTGATCGGTCAGGCCCAGGGTCACCCCTTGGGCAACAACACGGTCAGCCGGGCCGCGGACATCCGGGTCGAGGCCGAGGGACTGGACCTGGGCTATCGCCTGGACCTGGCAGAGATCCCCAGCCTGCTGGCCGCCGCCGAGGCGGATTGGGACGGCGACGGCCTCACCAGCGAGGCGGAGTGGGAGGCCCTGGCCCGAGGTCGCGGGGAGGCGGTGCGGACCGGCCTGGACCTGCGCGCCGACGGGGTACCCCTGGACCTGACCCTGGAGCGGGTCGGGTGGCGCCTGACCCCAGGGGCGGCCGGGTTGACCACCCTGCGCATCGACCTGGGGCTGCACGCCGCCTGGCCGGGCCAGGCCCCGGGGGTCATCGACTACCGGGACCCGCGCCGGCCCCAGGAGGCGGGCTGGAAGGAGGTGACCGCCCGCGCCGGCCCCGGGGTGCGCCTGGCCGCCTCCGATGTCCCGGACGCCAGCCCCAGCCAGGGCCTGACCGCCTACCCGACCCCCGGGGGCCTGGTCCTGGAGGTCCTGACCGCCAGGCTCGGGGTCGCAGTCCTGCCGGCGACCAGGGCATCCGCCGACACCGCAGGGCCGCCCCCGGCGGCGCCCCCGGGGGCCTGGGATGGGCACCCTGGCCGGACCGTCGCGCCCGCGTCGGCCGCGCCGGGGGCGGCGCTCCCACAGGATGCCCAAACCCCGCGGGCGCCGCCCGCGGCCCAACCGGCCGCCTTCTTCCGCCTCGGCATCGCCCACATCGCCAACGGGCTGGACCACCTGGTTTTCCTGCTCGGCCTAATCTCCGGGGAGCGCTCGCTGCGGCGTCTGGCCTGGGTAGTCACCGCCTTCACCGCCGCCCACACCGTCGCCCTGGGTCTGGCCGCCAGCGGCCTGATCGTCCCCCCCGGGGCCTGGATCGAGCCTGCCATTGGCCTGACCATCCTTTACGTGGGCCTGGCCAACCTGTGCGGGGGGTTGCGCCACGGTGCCGGGGTCGCCTTCGGCTTCGGGCTGGTCCACGGCTTCGCCTTCGCCGGGGCCCTGGCGGCCCACCTGTCCGCCGGCCCCGGGCCTGCCTGGCTGCTGGATCTCGCGGCCTTCAACCTGGGGGTTGAGGCGGGGCAGGTCGCCCTGGTCCTGCTGGTGCTGTTGCTCGTCCGCGCCGGGCGCCAACTGGGGGTCACCTGGCCGCCCTGGGCCCGCTGGCTGCCCGGCGGTCTGGTGGGTTCATTGGGGGCCTACTGGACCATCCAGCGCACGTCCATCCTGCTGGGGGTATCGAGATGAGCCCATCCCTGAGTGTCCATGCGATGGCCGCCCTGGCGGTCCTGGCCCTGACCTGGCCCGCCCTGGCCCTGGCCCACGCCGAGCCCGGCGGGGCCGGGGGCCTGTTGAGCGGCTTGTTGCACCCAATCTCCGGCCTGGACCAGGTCCTGGCCATGGTCGCGGTGGGGCTCTGGGGGGCCCAACTCGGGGCCCCGGCCATGTGGCTGCTGCCGGTGGCGTTTCCCCTGGTCATGGCCTTCGGCGGCCTGCTGGGTCTGGTCGGCATAGCCCTGCCTGGGGTCGAGCTGGGCATCGCCCTGCGCGGGGCCGGGGCCCTGGTGGCCGTCGGCGGCGCGGCCTTCCTCTGGCAGGCCCTGGGGGGCGGGGCGGATCTCCCCCTGCCGCCGCGGCCCCTGGCCCTGGTGGCCGCGGCCCTGGGTCTGCTGCTCGGCTGGGGCAACGGGGCCCAGGGCGGGGGTCTGGCCCTGGCCGGGACCCTGGGGGCCCTGGTGGTGGTAGCGGCTCTGCTGGCCGGGCAGGTCGCCAGCCTGCGCGCCCTGTGGGCCCGCACCGCGGTGCGGGTCGCCGGGAGTTGGATCGCCGCCATCGGGCTGTTGCAGTTAGGCCGGTCCCTGCGCAGCGTCTGAGGTCGGGGCGCAGCCGGGACCCAGGCCGTGGATCTGGTCCTCGCCGAGACACTTGGGGTCCTGTTGGTGGTGTAGGGGGATGCCGAGCGGATCGGTGTCTCCAGGTTGGGAGGACGGGCTGCGGGCGTGTCTGGTCGGCGGTGCCGGGTCCGAAGCAGGGGGCCGCGGCACCCAACGCTTGGGGCTCCCTCCTGCCATGCCGCGCACCTGGCTCTCTACAACCGCCCATCGAGCCAACTTGTCTATACTTGACCGGCACGCTCTCATATTTTCCTGATCGGCATCCATGCCGGGATGCTGACAGTCACCACCAACCCGATGCCATGACTTCAGTACGGGCAGACGTTCCAGCCGCGAACGCGGCCTAGGTCAACGGATTCGACATGGGGCACCTGCCGATGACCCCGGGGCGGCATTTCGCCATCCTGACTTGTATGGACGCGCGCAGGACAGAAAGCGGCTGCACCAGAGAGGCTCGATCATGGAACATCAACCGAAAACGGCAGACTACGTCGACCCCATTGACCCCGATGACCTGGAGCAGGCAGCGCAGGGCGATGCGAGCGATGACCTGAGGTGCCGGGTGCCATTCCCAGCCGAACTGGCGCGGGCAGAGTCGGCCTATGTCCGCGCCTGGCGCCGAAAACGCGGCTGCAGCGAGGACCAGGCCGCCAGCGACACACTGATCGGCCTGGCCCTGTCGGGCGGGGGCATCCGTTCCGCAACCTTTGCCCTCGGGGCGATGCAGGCCCTCGCTGGCCGATCCCTGCTGGAGAAGTTCGACTACCTCTCGACGGTCTCCGGTGGCGGCTACATTGGTGCCGCTCTGACCTGGCTCACGAGCACGAAGGCCCAGGACGACAGTGCTTCGAATTCCCCCCACGCGCCGCAGGGCGAACGGGATACCGCCCGGATACCCGATGCGCCCCGGTTCGGGATGGGGCCGGATGACTTTCCGTTCGGCACCGACGACCCCCGCCCGGATGCCGAGCGGCACGCCAGCAACCGACAGCGACGCATGCTCAGGTATCTGCGTGAGCACGGATACTACTTGACCCCAGGGGCGGGGATCACCGGCCTGTCGTTGTTGGGGATCGTGCTGCGGGGAACCTTCCTCAACCTGATCGTCTGGATGCCTGTCTTTGTCCTCTTCTTCTTGTTTGGTCTCTGGTTCTTCGGCCACGTCAATCCTGGCCTTGACGCCCTGGTCATACTTCGGATGCTGATGGATGTCGATGGTCACGCCGAGTTGTTCGGCTTCGAGCTGTTTCTCTGGATCGGTCTCGGGCTCCTTGGGCTCACGGTCCTCGCCACCCTGGTGTATTCCCTGCTCACCCGGGTCCGGCGCGACAACGAGCTTCCCGGAGTCGCACAGTTTTGGTACGAGGCGCGCCGTCTCTCAGAGCGCTTCGGTGGGGCTCTGATCGCGGCCATCGCGCTGTTTCTTCTGGTGGGCTGCCTCCCGGCGATCACCGACCACCTCAAGGACAGCTTCAAGGCCGCGGGGCCCATGGCCATGCTCTCTGGCATGGCCATGGCCATGCGCAGCTTTTTGACCTCCAAGACCGACGGGCCGCGGCCCGGCCCCGACCTGACGGCCAACCTGGCCGCCGCGATCTTCCTGGTCGGCGGCTTCATCGTTGCCTTTGAGGCCGCTTTTTGGCTCCACGGACAGGCTAGGGTCATTTGGGCCGCCCTGGGGCTGGCGGTCGTCTCGCTCGTTTTTGGCTGGCGCGTCAATATCAATTACACGTCCATCCACCGTTTCTACCGGGACCGGCTGATGGAAACCTTTATGCCGGACATCGTCCAGGCCCTCGGCGGCGAGACCGGTGCAGCCTGGTCTGCCGATGTCGCGCGCTTGACCGACGTGATCGACCTCAGGGCACCGCGCGGGCCTTATCACATCATCAATGCCAACGTCGTCCTGGCGGACTCGCGACAGCGTGTCTTCCGTAATCGCGGGGGAGACAGCTTTATCCTGTCGCCGTTCTATTGCGGCAGCAACGCAACCGGATGGTGTCGCACCGAGCGCTTCTGCGACGGTCAGATGACCTTGGCCACTGCGGTGGCCATCTCGGGTGCGGCGGTCAACCCTAATACGGGTGTGGGTGGCGTCGGCCTTACTCGTGCCCGCTTGGTGTCTTTCGTCATGGCTCTGCTCGATCTGCGTCTAGGCTATTGGGCTAGTCACCCTGCCCCGGACAGGGCTCCGCGCCACGATCCCAACCACTTTCGGCCCGGCGCTTACGCCTTCGGCAACCTGACGGGCCTGGACCGACTTGGCTTCAATGAGAACCGCGCCTTCCTCCAGCTCAGCGACGGCGGACATTTCGAGAATACAGGGGTCTACGAACTGGTGCGCCGCAGGGCACGCCTTATCCTGGTCTGCGACGGGGGCGCGGATGGCTGCTTCTCGTTCTCGGACTTTCAGACGACGTTGCGACGCGTCGAGCAGGACTTCGGTGTCCGCATCAAGGCCCTAGACGACGCATCACCCGACAGATTGGTCCCGGCGCCAGCGACACCGCCTTGCTTTCCAGCAGATGCCAGGTTCTCCGATCAAGGCCACATGGTTGGCGTAATCACCTACCCGGACGATTCGCGAGGCTGGCTCATTTATCTCAAGGCCACGATGACGCAAGCCTTGAGTTTCAAGGTCAAGGGCTATGCCGCCCAGCATTCGGAGTTCCCGCACGAGAGCACAGCCGACCAGTTCTTCGACGAGGTCCAGTTTGAGGCTTATCGGGAGCTGGGCTATCGGCTTGCGGCGGACATGCTCGACGCACAGGCCCCGGCGTCAGCCGCCGGTGCCCGGCTCCCCTGTTCCGGTAGCCCTGCGGCTGTTCCGACTCTGGCAGCGGTGATCAGGGCGTGCAGTGCCTGAGCACACACCAGGGCCTAATGAGGGTCCCAGTCGCACCGTTTGGTCGAATGGAGCGAGGTCAAAGCGCCCGCGCCTGAATGCCACAATTTCCACATGTTTATAGCTTATTGCCTTCCTCGGGAGCACTGCTAGTCTCATGGCTGAACGGAAACCGTCGTAGCCCCTAGGGGCCGGCGAACAGTTTTGTGCGACTTTGCCTTCAGGGGGCTGAAATCATGAGTGTTACCAAGGAACAGCTATTCGCCATGAAGCAGGACGAGCTCGATGCGCTGTTCAGTGATCACGAGGCGGGGCCGATTCCAGATGGCGAGGCCGAAGGTACCGCCCTTCTCGCACCCGGCAGGAGCTACAATGATGAAATCGCTAAGCTGATCAGCATCTTCGCGTGGCAAGGCAAAGTATTCGATGCCAAGTCCGGGACCTTGCGAAATCACATACTGCCTTTCGGCATTAAGGCGATCATCGCCCGCGTCTACAAGGACAAGAGCTGGCTCGACGGGAAGGAATGTATCGTCCTGGACTATTCAGACACATCAATCGTGGCACAGTGGATTCGTGACGAGATCCGCTGCATCGGGCCTAATTTATACTTGGGCAAGGTCTATTGGGGCAAGACGCGGCTGATCGACTTTGTGCTCGATTTCGCGCCGAGCCAGTACGACTAACGCCGCTAACGGGAATCCACTCCATGCCGCATCAGGAAGCGCTGACAGTTATCGCCAGAATCCGAGACGGGCAGGTTACGCCCCTCAAGAAGATGCTCGGCAGCATCCGCGAGCACCACGAAAGCTGGGACCTCGTCCCGTTCGCCAAGCTGGCGCGCGTGCACTTCGCACGCTTCATGGTGTTTGACGCCACGCACGATCTCGACTCCGATTCACTGCCGCCGCAGCTTGTTCTGCTGACCAACGTCGACGCACCGCTGTCGGATCATCTGGAGGAACTCGCGACAGTATGTGCCGACGGCCTCGACAGGGTGTTTGCACATTGCGAAGACTACCCCGCTCTCAACGCCCGTTCACCGACGACGCGAGTGCAGTTTCTTGAGCAGCACTCATGCAGGTCCGACGCCGTGCATGTCAACCGACGCGGGCGATCAGTGGAGCAGATCCGGCAGGAAGAGTCGCTCCGGAGCGAGATTGATAAGTTCCTGGACGCAAACGATTTTGACGCAGTTGTGCCGGCGACGCTCAAAGAACGCATTACGGCGTTCGTGCGCGGGCGGAGCGATCTCGCGTGGGCGCTGCGGCCGCCGGAGCCGCCAGCCCTGTCTTGGCGCATCAAGGAATGGGCGCACAAGTATTTTTCGTTACTCGCTGTGCTGCTGCTGTCGCCGCTGATATTGCTCTGCCTGCCGCTGTTTCTGTACCTGCTGCGACGCCATGAGAGGCGCGACGTGCCGGATACGTCGTCCGCATCGGCCGAGTCGATACGCGCTTTTCGCGACGACGAAGACTTCTGGCCGCATAATCAGGTGGTGGCGGTGGGGCTGTTCAAGCCGGGGTTGTTTCGCGAGTCCGTCGCACGGGTCATTCTCAGAATGGCGGACTTTGCCACGCGCCACATCTACAACCGCGGCATCCTATCTGGGCTTAACACGATTCACTTCGCGCGCTGGGTAACGTTCGACGACGGCCGTCGGCTGTTCTTTACCAGCAACTACGATGGCAGCCTTGAGAGCTACATGAACGATTTCATCGACAAGGCCGCCTGGGGGCTGAACGCCATCTTCAGCAACGGCGACGGGTTCCCACGCACCGAGTTTCTGTTCTGCGGCGGGATCACGGACGAGAAGGCGTACAAGCGCTTTCTGCCGACGCGCCAGGTACAAACCAACGTGTGGTACAGCGCCTATCCGCACCTTACCACCAAGAACATCGCCAACAACGAGGCCATCCGGCGCGGCCTGTCGGAGCGGATGGACGACGAACAAACGCGCGAGTGGCTCAGGCGTTTCGGGTCCGGCAACCGGCTATCCGAATCGGGTTGGGTAGCGCGCCAACTGGACAGTCTGCCGTGGGAAAGAATATGTCGACACTGCAAGTAAAGGAAATTCAGGGAATTGTCCTCCACGGCTACGGTTCGCTGAACCACGCCGGCTTTCTGCTGTTGCAGGTGCAGAACGCCGCGCTGGTAAAGGTGTGGCTGGGGACCTTGCCGCTGCGCACCAGCGAGCAGCGTCCAGAGGCAGCAGACCTCTGTATCAATATTGCGTTTACGGCAGCGGGCTTGAAGAAGCTCGGTCTTGCGGAGGACCAACTCGGCATGTTCGCCGGGGAGTTCACCGAAGGCATGACGGGCACCGAACATCGACGCCGCATCCTTGGCGACCACGGAGAGAGCAGCCCAGAGCAATGGCGCTGGGGTGGACCTGGCAACGATGGGGTGGATGTCCTGCTGCTGTGCTACGCGGGTGACGAGGAAGCGCTGAACCGGGTGGTCGAACGCACGGTTGGCGATTACGAGAGCCGCGGATTGCGCCTCATCGAGCGGCTCGGTACCGTGAAGTTGCCTGATCGCAAAGAGCACTTCGGCTTTCGCGACGGCATTTCACAGCCCGCGATCATGGGATTCGACGAGGAAGGTACGCCGGGAAACATGGTTGCCGCAGGGGAGTTTGTGCTGGGTTACCCGAATGCCTACGGCCAGTACACCGACCGGCCCTTGGTAAGACCGGAGCAGGATCCGCTACACCTGTTGCCGGTCGCGCCTGAGGCGGCTTCGCATCACGATCTCGGCATGAATGGCAGCTACCTGGTGTTTCGGCAGTTGAGCCAGGACGTACACGAATTCTGGAACTACCTCGCCCAGCAGGCACCCGGCAAGTTCGCGGGCGACACGACGCAGGCTTGTATTGCGCTTGCGAGTAAGATGGTCGGTCGCTGGCCGAGCGGCGCGCCGCTGGTCAACTCGCCGCAGGCCGACAACCCGGCGCTGGCGGACGACAACGACTTCATGTTCGTACGCTCGGGCGATGCCGACGGCCTCAAGTGCCCGATTGGCTCACATGTGCGCCGCTCCAATCCGCGCGATGCGCTCGATCCCGAGCCCGGTTCGGATCGCTCGATCGAGGTTGGCAAGCGTCATCGCATCATTCGTCGCGGTCGCGCCTATGGCCCGCCGGCGGCGGCATCGATGCAGCCAGGCGAGATCATCGGCAAGCCGGCCGACAACCAGGAGCGCGGCCTGCACTTCTTCTGTTTCAACACCCATATCGGCCGACAGTTCGAGTTTATTCAATACACCTGGGTCAACAGTCCCAAGTTCGACGGGCTTTACGAAGACGATGATCCGCTGATCGGGGATCGCGGCGCGACCGAGCAGACCCGTGGCGGCGTGTTCACCGTCCAGCAGGAACCGGTGCGCAAGCGTGTCACCGGAATGCCGCGCTTCGTGACGGTGCGAGGTGGCGGCTACTTCTTTATGCCCGGCATCAGCGCTGTCCGGTATCTCGCGTCGCTCAAGTAAGGGAGATCGACCATGGATATGTGGCTGCTCTATGCGCCAATCCCGCTGCGACTCGGACTCGGTATCGGCTTGATGATTCACGGCGGCATCAAGCTCTTCGTTGCCGGGGGTCACCAGAACATTGTTTATCTCCTTGGGCAGTTGGGCGTTCCGTTCGCCGACCTCATGGGCTGGGTGGTTGGTGTGGTGGAGTTCGGCGGCGGTGCGGGCGTGTTGCTCGGTGTGGTGTTCAAGTTCGCGACCATCGCCAACATCCTGAACGTCGGCGGCTTGCTGGTGCTCGGCGCGCTGGCCGGCGGTATCCCAGCGCCGCTGCCGGGCGGCGATCCGCTACCGCAATTCCGTGAAGCGTTTCTAATCCTCGCGGCTGCCGTGAGTCTGTTGCTGAGCGGACCCGGCAATTACACCCTCAAGGATTTTCTTGGCGGACAATCCAGTTCACAGGCAGGGTAAGGGCCATCGGATGGATCATGCGCTGTTGCGGGGTTGAGGACCAGGCCCCCTGCCAACATCGGCGAGGATGGTATCGGCCGCCTTCTCGGCGATCATGTAGATCGCACTGACGATGAAGAAGCCGGGGATGCGGGGGAAGACCGACGCATCGACCACCCGCAGCCCCGAGACACCGTGGACGCGGAAGCTGCCATCAACCACCCCGCCGGCCTCGCGCGGGCCTATGGCGCAGGTGCAAGAGGCATGGTGCCCCCAGGCATTATCGCGCACCCATTGAGGGAGCGCGGCGCCTTGAACCCCATCACCAGGCAGGATTTCTTCGGCGATCAACCCGCTGCGCCGCAGCGGTGCGGCCAGGGTGCGTGCCAATTCGACACCCTCGACCACGGCGGCGAGGTCCTCGTCGCCGCCCTCGGCGAAATTGTTGAATGCGATCCGCGGCGGGTCCCGCGGATCTGCCGAGCACAGGGTCACGGTGCCGGCACGATTGCGGGTTCCGCCCTTGAGGATGCACCAGGTCAGGCCGTCTCCGCCCTTGCAGAGTTGCGACGAATAGCCGGGATAGTAGCCGTCGAAGCGGGCCAGCATCCCCATCAGGAAAAGGTCGGTGTCGCCGCTGCTCTGGCGCGAACGGCGGGTCAGTGCCAGCGCCGCGCCGTTGGAACCGTACATGCCGGACCCGTTGGCGCGCCATTGGGCATGCAGGCGGTCGCCGGCCTCGAAGCGTGCGCCGGCCAGGGCCTCCCAGGGTTGTGCCATGCGGAAGACGACGCCGACCTCGTAGCGATCCTGCAGGTTGCGTCCAACCCCCGGCAGATCGACCATTGGGGTGATGCCAAGCTCGGTGAGGGCGTCGCGCGGGCCTATGCCGGAGAGCATCAGCAGTTGCGGGGAGTTGAAGGCCCCACCGCAGAGGATGACCTCGCGTGCGGCAAACGCCTGGCACCGCTCCCCGGGTGCGTCGCTGGCTTGTGGCGTGGCCCGGTAGAGCCGCGGTCCCTTCAGGTACTCGACCCCGATGGCGCGGTCGCCCTCGAACAGCACGCGCGTGGCCAATGCGTGCAGTTCAATCCTGAGTCGATCAGGGCGACGCGCCGCCACCTCCAGAAGCCGCTCACGGGTGCCGACTCGACGATGCTCGGTGGTCGCCAGCGGTGCATACCAAATGCCCTCGGCACCACGCATCCGCCGGTCGTTGGGGTCGAGCTTGCCGCGGACCAGGCGGCGGACATCCGCCAGCCAGCCCGGCATGGCTTGCAAGGCAATCAGCCCGCTCTTCAGCAGACTCGCCACCAGGCGCTGGTCGGCGAGTGCGTCCGTCGGGTTGCACCGCTCGACCGACAACCAGCCGTCCCAGCCATGACCAGTTCGGTCGAACCCGATCAATTGCTTGAACCAACGCCAAATGGGGCGGTGACGGCAACGTTCAATGCGTTGGAATAAGGCATGCATCGCGACCGCCGACCAGCTCGCGTCGCCGGTCAGCGCGGCCAGATGGTCCCAGTCCGAGTCGTGGGGCGCGACGAAGATCATGGCGTTGTGCGCTGTGCAGCCGCCGAGCGTCCCAGCCCGCGGATAGAGGATACCGTTGGGCGTCCGTTTCGGGTCGCGCGCCGCCTGCCCCTCGTCGGCGTAGTGGGAGACGTAGAAGTCCCACGCCATTGCCGGATTCTCGGAGGCGAAGGGGTGAAAGGCCGGGACGTCGTAGTCATCCGGTAGCCGGGGGCCAAGGCTCCGCGGATCGCCGCCGGCCTCCAGCAAGAGCACGCGCATGCCAGCCTCTGCAAGGCGGGCGGCCAGGGTCCCACCACCCGCACCCGACCCGACGATCAGGTAATCGCAGTCTGGCTCGCTGTGCGGGGCCATTACAGGGTCTTGAGAAACGCGATCAGGGCGTGCTTTTCGGCGTCGCTGAGCACGGGCTCGACGCCATAGGCACTTTCGTCCGCCGTCAGGCCGGTAGTCTCGTTGAACTTGGCGGTTCCGAAGTAGTGGCCGCGATTGACCACGAAATCCGGGCATTTGTTGAGCGCCATGAGTTCGTCGCGGGCTCCGGCAAAGTGCCGACGTAGTTCTGGATCGTCAGCGGTCGCCGGGACCGTCAGCAAATCCGCCTTCAGTTTCAGCAGCAGCTTCAGGACCCGGACATAGTGGACGGCGAGATCGCTCGGGTCGAGCGTCTCGGCCAGCGGCTGGAGGTTGGCCAACAGGTTGACCGGCATCCCCTGCGGAATCGGCCCCAGATTGATGTTGCCGTCCGCATCGGCCAGTCTGGCGAAAATGGTCTCCCCTTCCTTGCCGAACTTCTCCCGTAACGCCGTCAGGTAAGATGCCGGCAGCAGGATGAAGCTGCGGGCTGTGGTCCTATCAATGATGCCATCGACCTTGCCGCCGAGCTCGCTGTCGCGGGGCCTTTTCTCCGGCCAAAGCATCTGCTCGATGGACGCCTCGAACGAGCGCATCCGCCCCGCAACCGATGGGTCGCTGTCGAAAGGACCGACCGTGTTGTTGAGCAGATAGGGTGCCGTCGACCACAGCGAGACCAGCGATGGTACCCGCGTGTAACCGCGTCCGCCGGCAGGCATCTCGTAGATGCGCGGTGCCCCATCGAACGGGTCCTGCACCGTGATCGACCCGACGGAGGGCAGCGCCTTGTAGGAGGTCGAGGAGAAGTTGTCCCAAATGTTGCCGCCGAGGGCGTTGGTGGCGAGCGGACTGCAGGCGTTGGTGCGTAGGAGGGTCGCGGGCACCCGCACATCGCTGGACAGATAATTCCCTGAGAGGAAGTCTGCGCTTTCCACGATGGCACGCATCTGTTGCTTGTACTCTGGGGTCTGCGTCCATTCCCACCAACGGCGGAAGCACTTCATGTAATCCGGCCCGTTGCAGTCGGCGATGGTCGGGTCGGTCGGGCGTGGCGCCTTGCTCGAATGGCAGCGAGCGCAGGTCTCGGCGAACACGTGGCGACCCTGTGCCAAGGTGTCGGCGTCGGCGGTAAGATAAGCGTCCCCTCCCGGCGCCTTGGCCAACCGATCAGGCTGCGCCGCCTTCAGGAAGAACAGGGCCGTGGCTGGCGTGCCTTGCTCGGTGGCCCGCCAATAAGCCGAGTGGGCGACGGCCGTCTTGATCTCGATCGGGGTGATCGGCTTACCGCCGACGACCGCGTTGAAATGGGTCAGCCATTCC
>DYRB01000412.1 GCA_020718945.1 Lamprocystis purpurea
TGCGCCTGCGCATCCCGATCCCGGTAATCACCCTGGGGGACTGGCGCTGGGACGCGGCCCGGCAATTGCGGGTCCTGCGTCGCCGGGTGCAGCGGGACGAACTGGGGTTCAAGGAGGCGGCCGGGACCGTGTCCGAACTGCTGCGGCGCATCGCCATGGCCCAACTGGGGCGGGCCGCCTGCGCCGGGCTGACGGGCAAGGACTGGCTCGCCTGGCTCTCGGCCAACGACCCCAACCGCTTCGACTGGGCCTCCCGGGGCGGCCTGCTGCTGGACGCCCCCTATGCCCCGCCGACGGACACCGGGGCCAAGTCCCGCCAGATGGACCTCGTCGCCCTGATCGACGCGGCCCACGACTGGGTGGCCACCGAACAGCCCAAGCAGAAGAAGCAGGCGGAGGCCGTCCATGTTTGAGTTCCACTGGCCCTGGATGGCGATCCTGCTGCCCCTGCCCTTCCTGATCCCGCTGCTCTGGCGCCAACCTGTGGAGCGACATGCCCACGACCTGGAGGGCGGCCAGCGCATCACCTTGCTCCACCCGCGCCTGGATGACCTCAAGGCCGCCTACCAGACCCGCCGCCCGCGCATCCAGTTGGCCGGGTGGATCCACAAGGCCCTGCTGTTCCTGCTCTGGGCCGGGCTGGTCGGGGCCCTGATGCGCCCGGAGTGGCTCACCCCCCACACCGAGGTCAGCACCCCGGGCTATGACCTGATGCTGGGGGTGGACGCCTCCCATTCCATGGACGCCCTGGACTTCACCTCCGAGGGGCGCCAGGTCACCCGCATGGCGGTGGTCAAGGGGGTCATGGGGCGCTTCGTGGACGCCCGGGAGGGCGACCGCACCGGGCTCATCATCTTCGGCAGCCAGTCCTATGTCCTCTCGCCCCTAACCGTGGACCGTCTGGCGGTGCGCCAACTCCTGGACGGCGTGGTCCCCGGCATCGCCGGCCAGGGCACGGCCCTGGGCGACGGCATAGCGCTGGCGGCCAAGAAGCTCCGGGAGCGGCCCCCGGGGTCGCGGGTGCTGATCCTGATCGCCGACGGGGACAATACCTCCGGCGGCTTCGCCCCGGTGGAGGCGGCCCAGATCGCCCGGGCCTTCGGGGTGCGCATCTATGTGATAGGCGTGGGCAGCACCCAGAAGAGCATCCCCATCTACGAGGAAGGGGTGCTCAAGTACCGGGAGGACCTGGGGATGGACGAATCCATACTCCAGGACATCGCCAAGGTCACCGGCGGGGCCTACTTCCGCGCCACCGACACCAACGCCCTGGAGGAGATCTCCAAGCGCATCGGCCAGTTGGAAAAGACCCAGGCGGAATCCCGCACCGCCTTCCTGCCCGAGCCCCTGTACCGCTGGCCCCTGGGGCTGTCCCTGGCCGCCCTGCTGGCCCTGGGGCTCTTCCCCGAGGGGCGCAAGCGTTTTGTCGCGAGGTCCGCCAGTGCCTGAGACTATGCCGGACGCCGGTTTCCATTTCGAACAACCCCTGTGGTTCCTGGGCCTGTTGGTCCTGGTCCCCGTGGCCCTGTGGCTGTGGCGCAGCGCCGCCCGCGCCGCCCGCGGCCCCATCCACCGCTACGCCGACCCCCACCTGCTGCCCCACCTGACCGGGACCCGGGAGCTGAAGGCCCAGGAGCGCTGGGGGCGTTTCCTCCAATGGTCCCTGCTGTGGGCCCTGCTGCTCCTGGCCATGGCCGGGCCGCGCTGGGACTACACCGATGTCCGGCTCTTCCACCCCGGCAACAACCTGCTGATCCTGCTGGACATCTCCCGCTCCATGCAGGTCGCCGACGTGGCCCCCAGCCGCATCGGCCGGGCCCGCCAGGAGATCCAGGACCTGATCATGCAGGACCGCGAGGTGCGCCTGGGGCTGATCGCCTTCGCCTCCACGCCCCATGTGGTCTCCCCGGTGACCGAGGACACCTTCACCGTGCTGAACGCCCTGCCGGCCCTGTCCACGGACCTGACCGACCTCCAGGGCAGCCGGGTCGGCCCGGCCCTGGAGCGGGCCGAGACATTGCTGAAAAGCCTGCCCCCGGAGTCCGCCCGGGCCATCCTGCTCATCAGTGACGGGGACTTCGACGAGCCGGACCTGGCCGCCCAGGTTGCCAAGCTGGCCGAACAGGGTATCCGCCTGCATGTGCTGGGCATAGGCACCGAGGACGGGGCCCGGGTCCCGGCCCCTCCGCCGGCCCAGGCCGGGAGCTGGATCAGCGACCGGGGCGGCAAGCCCGTGGTGTCGAGGCTCAACGCCGATCTGCTGGAGGGCCTGGCCAAGGCCGGCCAGGGGACCTATCGCCTGGCCGACTACCGCGACGCCGATACCCGGGAGATCCTCAAGGCGGCGGCGGTCTCCAAGGTCCCGGCCAAGGCCGGCGACGAGCGCACCCGCATCTGGAACGAACGCTATTGGCTGCCGGTGGTGCTGATCATGGCCCTGCTGCTGCCCCAGTTGCGCAACCAGTTCCGCCCCCGAGGGCGGGCCGAACCCAAGGGCCGGGCGACCGGGGAGGCCAGGCCATGAAGCACATGACGACCCTGACTGCGACCCTGGGCGCAACCCTGCTCGGCCTGACCCTGGCCGGCGCAGCGACCGCAAACTGGTTTGAGAACACCGAGCAACAGGCCCTGCGCCTGTTCAAGGCCGAGGACTACGGCCAGGCCGCTGCCGAGTTCTCCGACCCCTACCGCAAGGGCGTGGCCCAGTACAGGGCTGGGCGCTACTCCGATGCCGCCCAGTCCTTCGAGGCCGTGGAGCGCCCGGCGGACCTGGTAGAGGCCCAGTACAACCTGGGCAATGCCCGCTTCCAGTTGGCCGACTACGCCGGGGCCGTGGTCGCCTACGAAAAGGTCCTGAGCGCCGACCCCAAGCACGACGACGCCCACCACAACCTGGCCGTTACCCGCGGCATGCTGGCCCAGGTCCAACAGGAGCAATTCAAGGCGAAGGAGGAAGAGAAGCAGAAGCTGGAGGCCAAGGACAAGTCCGAGGACAAGCAGGACAAGTCCGGCAAGGACCAGGACAAGAAGGAC
>DYRB01000413.1 GCA_020718945.1 Lamprocystis purpurea
CAAGGCGGCCATGGCGAAGGAATGGGCTGACACTAAGGGCTCCTGATCGAATGTAGGTCGGGCTTCAGCCCGACGGGGGCCAGGGGGTTGCCGGAAAGGCCCGGGCCACAGCCGAAACGAAGAGACCCCCGCGGGCAGGCCCGCGGGGGTCTCTGGGCCGAGAGGCTCCAGGTTACTTCAGGGCGCCCTTGCCGTAACGCTCCTCGAACCCCTTCTGCACCTTCTCCAGGGCCTCTTTGCTCAGGCCGTTGAAGTACCAGTCATGCCCCTCGATGGGCTTGAAGTGCTTCTCCAGCATGGCCGTGGCGAACTTCTCGTCGCCGTCCTTCTTGTGGGCGACCTCCTTGAGCTCGGGGATCCACTCGAAGTAGGTGTTCTTGGCCACGTCGTAGATGCCGTGCCACCAGGTGTAGTCCGGGCCGTTCATGGAGGCCCCGTGACGGGCGCGGCGGCCCTCGTGGTGCCAGATCTCCCACCAGACCCACTCGATCTTCTCGTCGAAGGGGGCGGGGGTGATGTAACCCTTCTCCTTGAGCTCGCCCATGATGGCGGCGATGGGCTTGGCGAACTTCTCGTTGTAGAGATCGACCACGGCGTCGAACTGCATGTAGTGACCCTCGACCACGGAGGTGGCGTGGCAGCCGTAGCAGATGTTCTCCATCTTGCCGCGGCGATCCTTCCAGGTCAGGACCTCGACGACCTTGGAGCCCTTGGCCTCGTCGCCCACGGCGGGGATCGGCTTGCCCTCGGGGACATCGAACTCCTCGCCGTTCTCCAGCTTGACCAGGTTGATCTTGGTGGAGATGGGCGGACGCAGCGTCCAGGAGATACGCTCGCCCACGTTGTGGGTCTTCTTCTCATCGCCGCCGGCGCTCATGTGGCAGGAGGCGCAGGTAGGTGCGGCGGAGTAGTCCACACCCGCGACCCACTTGTCGGAGTCGAGGTTCATCTCATCCATCTTGGCGCGGTAGATGATGCCGTGCTTGGACTCGTTGTAGATCTCCTGCTGCGGATGGTCGGGGCCCACATGGCACTTGCCGCAGGTGTCCGGGGTGCGGGCCTGGGCACGGGAGAAGCGATGCCGGCCGTGGCAGGCGGTGCAGGAGCCGCGGGAATCGTCCGGGTTGATGCGGCCGATGCCGGTGTTGGGCCAGGTCCCCGGGGTCGGGCGACCCTTGTTCTTGCCCTCGGCGATGAACTCGAGTTTGGCGCCGTGGCACTGCTTACAGCCCGCGTTGACCGCCGCCGGGCCGCCGATGACCTCACCCATGAGGTTGTCGAGGGAGGCGAGGATATTGCCCGCGTGGGCGTGGTGCGACCCCTCCATCTCCTGGTACTCGGTCTCGTGACACTTGGCGCAGTCCTTGGGGGTGACCACGATGGAGATCAGGGCCTCCTCGTGCATGAAGGCGTCGATCTCCCCCTCCTTGGCCTCGTGGCAGTCCAGGCAGTTGACGCCGTTCTGGCCGTGCTGGCTGTGGTTCCACTCCCAGTAGAGCCCGGGGTTCTCGGTCATGTGGCAGTCCACGCACTCCTGGCCCTTTTCCTTGCCCCAATCGACCCCGACCTTGCCCGCCGGCCGGGCGGCGGACGCCGGGCCCGCCTGGACCACCAGGAACAGGCCGGCCAACGCGCCTGCCAGCAGCGTCGTCAGCCGCATACGGCTCTCTCGTCTCATTGCGTTCTCCTCTTATTGGATAGTGACGGACCCGATGGCCCTCGGCGGGCCCGGTCGCACCTTGGCGGTAGCGTGCCGCGGACCCAGGCCCCGGGGAGGGGCGACGGCCGCGGCTTCGCGGGCCATACCCTGCCGGGTGCCTGGGCTTGGAACCTTGATGCGGCTCAAGGTTGGACCTGAGTGCCCGGCAGGGATTGACCATGGTCAATGACCGGTGGGTCGAAGCAGGATGCCGAATGGCGGTGGCCGGGAACGGGGTGGCGCCTCTCTCGCCCCCTGGGCCCGCCGGAGTGGGCCCCCGAACCGGACGGGGCAGGCGCCCCGTGCCGCCCAAGTGTGAACGCACCGGCAGCGGCTGCACCGTCTAGGGCCACCGTGCTAGCATCGGTCAATCCCCCACACCCGAGAGCGATCCATGTCCGCCCAGGTAGCCGACCGCCACATCGAGATTGCCCCGGGCCTCGCCGGCGGCGAGCCCCACATCCGAGGCCATCGGATCAAGGTACGCGACATCGCCGTCTGGCATGAGCAGATGGGCAAGAGCGCCGACGAGATCTGCGCCGAGTACGACCTCGACCTCGGCGAGGTCTACGCCGCCCTCGCCTACTACTTCGACCACCGCGAAGAGATCGACCTCGCCATCGCCGGACATCGGGCCTACGTGGACGGCTTGCGCAGGCAGACCCCCTCGGTCCTAGAGCGCAAACTGAGCGCGCGGAGTGGCTAAGGTCAGCTTCTACATGGATGAGCACGTCCCCAAGGCGGTGGTCCGAGGCTTGAGGCAGCGCGGAGTGGATGTCGTGACGGTCGCAGACGCCAGCGCCATGGGCGCCCCCGACCTTGATCACCTGAGGCTCGCACAGCGCCAAGGTCGGACGATTTTCACCCAGGACGACGATTTCCTGCGCCTCGCCGCATCGGGCGAGCCCCACGCAGGCATCGTCTATGCCCCTCAGCACACCTCGATCCGCGCCATGATCCAAGGCCTCACTCTGATCCACAGCGTCCTCGACGCAGAGGAGATGGCCGGGCAGATCGAATTCCTCTAGCAGGCCCCGCGAGCCGGTTGGGTACGGCGAGGAACCTGCGAGCCCGTCGTCCCGGCACGATGCCGGGACCCAGTGCCAGGGAGGGCAAGCCTAAGGTGGGCACGGACTCGCAGGCTTGCCCGCACCGGCGCGGCGGCAATGTCCGACCCTCGCCCTCGGGAGCCGGACGGGGCATTCGCCCCGTCCGAAACGTTTTCTCCGCCTTGCGGATAGACACCAGCGTTCAGTGCCGCGGCCAGGCACACCGTGGGAGCGCCGCCTCGGCGCGACCGGGCGAAGCGCAGCGAGCCCGGTGA
>DYRB01000031.1:0-2680 GCA_020718945.1 Lamprocystis purpurea
CGATGAGGCAGGCCCACAGGGTCATGGCCTGCCAGTTGACCCGCACCGCCTCGACGCTGGTGCGCATGGCGGTCACCACGTCGGTGTCGCGGTCCATGAGCATGGGTACCGTGATGGCGCTGATGGCGAAGGTGAAGGCAGCGACGACGGCACCCGCGATGATCCCGGCGAAGACGAAGACCGGGCTGTCCCCGGACAGGAACACGGTGGCGATGAAGTGCTCCCAGGTCGGCACCGGCCGGTCGTAGAGCAGGGCGAACAGGAGCAGGCCTATGAGCATCCACACCAGCAGGACCATGACCAGGACCAGGGCCATGGCACCGAACTGGACCTCGTTGCGCTTCCATGCCTCGATGGCCTGACAGAAGCGCAGTTCCTCGCCCTTCTCCAGGTTCTCGCTGATCTGATACAGACCTATGCCGAGCAAAGGCGCGATCAGGAAGAACCCGGCGGCCAGGGGCGGGATGATGAAGAACAGGTTCTCGGCCACCAGCCCCAGGGTCAGCAGGTAGCTCAGCAGGACAAAGAAACTCCCATAGAGCAGGCTGAAGCGTGGGGCTCGGGTCAGGTCGCTCCAGCCCTTGGCGAGCCACTCCCAGGGGTTGTCGAAGGTGATGGTATTGACCCTGGGGCGGGAGCCGGGTCGGGTATCGTGGTCGGCGGCGGTGGCAGCATGGGCCATGGGGTTATCCTCCGTTGGTCTCTCTTGTGGTTAGAACTGGGGTGAACCTGCACCGGCCAGGACTGCGAAGTCGCGGGCCATGGCGGCCGGGTCGTGGGGCGTGCTGAACAGGGCGGCGAGCCGACCCTGGGGATCGATCAGGTAGATGGAGGCGGAATGGTCCAGGGTGTAGCCCAAGGCGCTGCCCGGGTCCTCGACCCGCGCAAACAGGGCCCCGAGGTCGCGCGCCACCCCGGCCAAGGCCGCATCGGCCCCGGTCGCACCCTGGAAGCTGGGGTCGAAGTGGCGGACGTATTGGGCCAGCCGCTCCGGGGTATCGCGCCCCGGGTCCACCGATACCAACAGGAACTGGGGCACCGGCCCCCCGGCAGCGGCGATGCGCCCACTCAGTGCCTTGAAGGTGGCCATGGTCATGGGGCAGACGTCCGGACAGGTCGTATAGCCGATGGCGGCGAAGGTCCAATGGCCATGCAACCCGGCGTTGGTCAGGGTACCGCCGTCCTGATCGGTGAGGGTGAAGGGCTTCAGGGGCTTGGGCTGCGGCAGCGCAGTCCCGGCCTGGAGCTGGGGTGCCACCGGGGCAGGCCCGGGGCGCCCGAACCACTGCATGCCGAACCAGAGACCCGCCAGGGCCGCCAACAGGGCGACCGCCGCACCACCCGCCCGCAACCAGGCGGTCAAGGGGCGACCCCCGCCAGGGCCGGGTCGGGCCGAACCGCAAGGTCGCCGGCGGCGGGCCTGAGGCTGTGCACCAGGGTCAGGACCGTCAGCAGCAACAGGGCCGCGCCGCCGTTGTGGGCCACCGCGAGTGCCAGGGGCAACTGGGTGACCACGTTCGCGACACCCAACCCCACCTGTAACGCCAGCACGGCCACCAGGACCTTGGCCAGGCGGCGATGGACCGGCTGCCCGGCCCGCCTGACCAGGACCAGGGCGAGCAGACCCAGGTAGACCAGCACCACCAGGGCCCCCAGCCGATGGGTCAGGTGGATGGCGGTACGCCCGGGACCGTCCAGGACCCCACCCTCGTAGTCCACCCCCACCGGGCGCAGCAGGCTGAAACCGACGGCGAAGTCCGTGGGCGGCCACCAGGCACCGGCGTGACAGGTCGGGAACTCGGTACAGGCCAGGGCCGCGTAATGGGTACTTGTCCAGCCGCCGAGCAGGATCTGCACGCCCACCAGGGCGAGCCCCAGCCAGGCCCAGGGGCGCAGGGCCGCGAGTTCGGGGGACACATGGGCCACCCACAGCCGCCCCTGGCTCAGGGTCAGCCACCACAGCAGGGCCAGGGTCGCCAGGCCGCCGGCCAGGTGCAGGGTCACGATGCTCGGGTTGACCAGCAGGGTGACGGTCCACATCCCCAGCAGGCCCTGAAACACCACCAGGGCGACCAGCAGGGTGGGCAGACCAACCGGCAGGCCGGCGCTGCGCCGCCCGGCCCAGGCCAGGCCCGCCAGGACCAGGATCGCTAACCCCAGGCCGCTGGCCAGGTACCTGTGGACCATTTCCTTCCACGCCTTGGCGGTGTGCACCGGGCGCTCCGGAAAGGCGGCGTTGGCCGCGGCGACCGCCTCGGGCTGACTGGGGGCAGCCAGCCGGCCGTAGCAACCCGGCCAGTCCGGGCAACCCAACCCGGCGTGGGATAGGCGCACATAGGCCCCCAGCATGACCACGGCCAGGGCCAGGATCGTGGCCAGGGTGGCGAGTTTGGCGAATCTGCTTCGCGTCACGTCGGGGGCTCTCCTAGAATGCGCGGCTCTATGACAACGGGGCTGAGAACAACATGGCGGATCATACGACGGAAACGGGCAGGCTAGGCCCCGGGCTGGCCGATCCAGCGGCCATCGGGCTGGCCCGCGGTTGGCTCGCCCTGGGCGTCCTGGCCCTGGCCCTGGCGGGGATCTTCGCCATACTCCTGGTCCTGGCCCGATCCCCAGGGATGGCCTGGCTCTTCCCGACCCAGGGGTTCTTCCGCACCGCCCTGGTGGTGCACGTGGA
>DYRB01000031.1:2780-9424 GCA_020718945.1 Lamprocystis purpurea
CCGGGGCCCTGCCCAGGGTGCGCCTGGCCGACCCGCCGGCCATGGGGACTGCCACCGCGGCCTTCGCCGCCCTGATCGCCGCCTTGTCCCTGGTCTGGTCCTGGATCGACCTGGGCCAGGCCGGGACCAGTTCCGATACCGGCATGCCTTACGAACTGCTGTTCTGGGCCCCCGGCCATGTGCTCCAGTTCGTCTACACCCAGATCATGCTCGTGGCCTGGATCTGGCTGGCCCGGGACCTGGGCCGCCCCCTGCCGGTGCCCCCGACCTGGCTGTCCGGGTTCCTGATCCTCGGCGTCCTGCCCCTGCTGGCGGTGCCGGTCATCCAGGCCCTGTACGCACCGGCGAGCGGCGAGGCGCGCCTCGCCTTCACCCGGCTCATGCAGTTCGGCAACGGCCTGGCGGCGGTCCCCCTCGGCCTGCTGCTGGTCGCCGCCCTGGTCCGCCGCCGCGACACCGCGCCAGACCCAGCCCTGCGCCCCCAGTCCCGGGCCCTGACCGCATCGCTGGCCCTGTTTGGCGCCGGCGGCCTACTCGCGGTGGCCATCTCCGGGATCAACACCATAATCCCGGCCCACTACCACGGCTCCATCGTCGGCGTCACCCTGGCCTTGATGGGGCTCACCTACCACCTGCTGCCGACCCTGGGACTGGCCCGCCCGAGGGGCTGGATGGCCAACTCACAGCCCTGGATCTACGCCGTCGGGCAACTGCTCCACATCGGCGGGCTGGCGGCCTCCGGGGCCATGGGCATACAGCGCAAGACCGCCGGTGCCGCCCAGGGGCTCGACACCTGGCAGGCCAAGGCGGCCATGGGGGTCATGGGCATCGGCGGCCTGCTGGCCATCATCGGCGGCATCCTGTTCGTCCTGGTGGTGATCCGCGCCTTCGCCAACCGCCCCAAGGTTGCTTGAACCTAGGACAAGCAGTTGTCCGCCCAGCCGCGGCCTACGCCAGCAACGGCATCAGGTAGTGATCCGCCAGCAGGAATCCGAACAGCCACATCAGGTACCTAATGGAATAGAGGAAGGTCGGCATGGCGTGCCGGTCTCCCTCGTCCAGCCACAGGCGCAGGGCAAAATAGACGAAGCGCAGCCCCAACACCAGGGCACCGGCCAGGTAGATGGGACCCGCCATATGGCCCAGGAAGGGCAGCAGGGTCACCATCAGGAGCATGAGCGTATAGAGCAGGATCTGCTGCTTGGTGAACTCCACCCCGTGGGTCACCGGCAGCATGGGGATGCCTGCCCGGGCGTACTCGGCGCGGCGCTTGATGGCCAGGGCCCAGAAGTGGGGCGGGGTCCAGAGGAAGATGATCATGACCAGCAGCAGGCCGAACTGGCTCAGCTCGCCGGTGACTGCGGTCCAGCCGAGGAGCGGCGGGGCGGCCCCGGCGATGCCACCCCAGACGATGTTCTGGGGGGTGGCGCGCTTGAGATAGCTCGTATAGATGACCGCATAGCCGACGAAGGCGGCGAAGGTCAGGACAGCGGTGAGGACATTGACCAGGGTGGTCAGGATCAGCATGGACAGGGCGACCAGGCCCAGCGCAAAGGCCAGGGCGTGGGGTGCATCCAGATCGCCGCTGGGCAGCGGGCGGTTGCGGGTACGCTCCATGATGCCGTCGATCCGCTGATCGACCACATGGTTCAAGGCGGCCCCGGCGGCGGATGCCAGGCCGATGCCGACCAGGCCAAAGACCAGGGGCTGCACCGGGACCATTCCGGGGGTGGAGAGGAGCATCCCCACCAATGCGGTGAACAGGATGAGCGCCACCACCTTGGGCTTGGTCAGGTCGTAGTAACGCCGCCAGGCCAGGTCCTGGGACTTGGCAAGGGAGATCTCACTTGTGGCCATAGCCTGCACCTTTGATCCAGTTCTTGGACGCCTTGATCAGGCGCCCCAGGTCTTTGAGGGTATGTTTCGCCGGGGCGTCCGGGGCGTAACGCATCATCAGGTTGCCCAGGGGGTCGAGGATATAGAGCCGGCCCAGGGCCGCGTCCCCCTGGTCCAGCAGGCCGGGCAGCCGTCCGGCTCCATCGGTCAGCGCCACCCTCAGGCCGGGGTACTGCCCCGCCAGCTCGATACCCAGGGCCCCGGCCCCTGGGTCGGTGAGGATCAGCAGGCGCTCCGTACTCAGGCTGCCGTCGCCCAGGGCCAGACGGATCTGGCGCATGTCCCGCAGCCGCCCCCGGCAAGGGTCGTCGCAGTCCCCACCGGCCAGGTAGACCAGGGTCCACTTGCCCGCCAGGGCCTCCCGGTCCAGGGCGCTGCCCGCCGGGGTGGACAGGGCCAGGTCGGCGGGCAAGGGCACCACCGGGCTGATCAGTTCCCCCAGGTTGCTGCGCCCGCTGGGCAGGTATTGGGGGTTGAGGAACAGGAACCAGGCGGCCAGGCCCGGCGCGGCGAAGACCCCCAGCATGATCAGCAAGGGCCTCAGGCTCCGCTTGGCCCCGGCCACCTCGCCCGCCTTGGTCGCGGCCCCCTCCCCGGGGCTCATGACCGCCCCCCAGGCCCGCGCCGCAAGCTCAGGCGTAACCAGATGAGCAGGGCGATGGCAGCGAAGGCGAACCACTGCACCGCATAGCCCAGGTGCATGCCCTCCTTGGGGAGTTCCCGCGGCCAACTGCGCGCAAAACCGTCCGGCTCGGCAGGGTCCATCAGTATCACCACCGGCTGGACCGGGTAGTCGACCCGGGTCCGGTACAGGTCCAGGGTCAGATAGGGCCAGCGCGCACCCCAGGCGGCCACATCTGCCGCCCCGGCCAGGGCAATGGCTGGCGGGGCCGGGAGGTAGGCATCTCCCGTCACAGTACGGGCACCCTCCGGGACCGGGGCCGCGGTCGGCCGACCCTGGGCATCAGCCGGTATCCAACCGCGGTTGACCAGGACCCGCACATCCCCGCCCGCTATGCGCAGGGGCGTGACGACCTGAAACCCGGTCTGGCCGGCATAACGACGGCCCTCGATCAGGACCTGCCCCTCGGCATCAAAGGTCCCGATGGCACTCAGGCGCCGGTACCGCAGGGGCTCCCCGGCCGCTTCCAAGGGACCCAGGACATGGGCGGGCAGGGATGAGGCGGCGACCAGCCCGGCCGCCTGGGCTCGCTTGGTCTCCGCTCGCTCCAATTGCCAGAACCCCAGGGCCAGGCACAGGACCGCCGCCGCGCCCAGGACCAGGGTCGGCAGCCAACGAGGCACGAGGTCATAGCCGCCGACACGCATAGGGGTGCTATAGTCCTGCGAATGTTGCGCTGTCGTTACAAGGGCGGCCAACATGATCGCCTTTCACCAATCCAATGGGGGTACACCATGGAACTCATGTTCAAGATACCGGTACTGCTGGTGCTGGGATTCATCGTCTTTTCCCTGGGTCAGGGTATGTATTACCTGGCCAAGGACGACGGGGACGAAGACAAGACCCGGGTGGTCCGGGCCCTGACCGTGCGCATCGTCCTGTCGCTTACCCTGTTCGGGCTCCTCATGCTGGGCCACCTGCTCGGCCTGATTCAGCCCCACAGCGTCTGAGCCATTCTTGCCGGCCGGCCCGGGGTGGGCCGACCGGCAGCGGTTCATGTCAGAGCCAATAGACGAAGATAAACAGCCCCAGCCAGACCACGTCCACGAAGTGCCAGTACCAGGCCACCGCCTCGAAGGCGAAGTGGTTGTGCGGACTGAAGTGCCCCTTGATGGCCCGCACCAGGATCACGCTGAGCATCACCGCCCCCATGGTGACATGGAAGCCGTGGAAGCCGGTGAGCATATAAAAGGTGGAACCATAGGCCCCGGAGCCCAGGGTCAGGTTCAGTTCATGGTAGGCGTGGTAATACTCGAAGGCCTGGAGGGCGACGAACAGAAAGCCCAGGATGATGGTCAGGGCCAGGCCACGCACCAGGGTGGTGTTGTTGTGCTCCTTCAGGCCCCAATGGGCCCAGGTCAGGGTGGCGCCCGAGGTCAGCAGGATCAGGGTATTGATGGCCGGGATACCCCAGGCCCCCATGGGCTTGAACTCGCCGCCGAGTTGCTCGGGCCCGGCCGAGGGCCAGACCGCGTCGAATTGGCTCCACAGCAGGTTGTGGGTCTCGGCGAGATAGCCCCCACCGCCCAGCCACAGCATGGCCACATTGCGGATGTACCAGAGGGCGCCGAAGAAGCTCAGAAAGAAGAAGACCTCCGAGGCGATGAACCAGAACATCCCCTGACGGAAGGAGCGGTCTACCTGGGCGTTGTAGCGGTCGGCCATGCTCTCGCGGATGACATCGCCGAACCAGCCATAGAACATGAAGGCGAGCAGCAGCAAGCCCGCAGTCAGCAGCCAGCCCCCGGCGCCTACCCCGTTGATAGTCAGGGCGGTGCCGCCCAGCATCATCAGGATCGCCAGCATGGCCGTCAGGGGCCAGGGGCTGGGCTCCGGGATGAAATAGTCTTTTTGCCCGTGTACTGAACCAGTCATCCGAATATGTCCTCGTGTTCGTGTTGTCTTGGGGCGCGCCGGCCGATCAGTTGGCCGCGGCTACGGCATCGGGCTTGGCGACCCGCATCACGCTATAGGAAAGGGTCAGGGAGTCCACATCCGCCGGCAGGTCTGGAGAGACCACGAAGCGCACCGGCATATCCTTGCGCTCCCCCGCGGCCAGGGTCTGCTGGGTAAAGCAAAAGCACTCGATCTTCGAGAAGAAGGCGCTGGCCTTCCAGGGGTTGATGCTGGGCAGGGCCTGGCCGGTGACCGCCTGGCCGGAGCGGTTCTCCGCCACAAAGTTCACCACCCGGGCCTCACCGACCCGCACCCGAACCTTCCCTTCCATGGGACCTAGGGTCCAGGGCAGGTCCGGGTGCACCGTGGTATCGAACTTGACCGTGACCCAACGCCCCTCCCCGTCCGTGCCGGCGCCGGCCTGGCCGTTGCCCAGGGCACCCATGCGCTCTACCGACTGCATGCCGGTGACCTCGCACAGGAGCCCATAGAGCGGGACCATGGCAAAGCCGAAGCCGAACATCCCCAGGGCCAGGGCCCCGAGCAGCCAGAGGGTGCGCCTCTGGCCCTGAGCGCGGCCGACGGGGTCGCTCATCTGGAGGTCGCCATGGCCAGGTTGAACAGCCCCTTCCAGAAGGGCACGGAACTCAGAAACATGAAGGCGGCGAAGCCGGCCAGGAGCCAGGCGGTGCGCAGGATCCGGCGCCTCTGGTCGGGGGAAATCTCGGTGGCAGTCATGATGGGTCTCGGTAGAACTTGATCAGTCATCCTAAGAAAAGCAGTTGAGCCGCAAATGAACGCAAATGAACGCTAAAAGGCAAGGACTTAGCGTCGGTCTCCGGTTCACCCTGCGGGTGACCTGCGGACTCTGCTTCACTGACTGACCCATTTGCGTAAATTTGCGTAATTTGCGGCCAAATTGCTCTTTCACCTGCGCCCCAGGGCGAAGCGACGACTAGGACCTGGCCAGTTGCGGGGCCGTGGTCCAGCTATGGAAGGGCGGCGGCGAGGACAGCTCCCACTCCAGCCCCTGAGCCCCCTCCCAGACCCGGGCCTCGGCCTGCTTGCCGCGGCGCACCGTGTCGATGACGATGTAGAGCAGCAGCAGGTGGCTCAGGCCGAAGACAAAGGCCGCGACGCTGGAGAGCACATTAAACTCGGTGAACATCACGTTGTAATCGACGATGCGCCGGGGCATCCCCGCCAGGCCGATGAAGTGCTGGGGGAAGAAGGTGACATTGAAGCTGATCACATTGACCCAGAAGAAGATCTTGGCCAGGCGCTCGTTGTACATGTGGCCGGTCCACTTGGGCAGCCAGTAGAAGACGCCGGCGAACAGGCCGAACACGGCCCCGGGCAGCAGCACATAGTGGAAGTGGGCGACGACGAACATGGAGTCGTGGTACTGCATGTCCGCCGGGACCACCGCCAGCATGATGCCGGTCAGGCCGCCGAAGGAGAACATCAGGAGTATGGCCACGGCGAACAGCATGGGGGTCTCGAAGGTCATGGACCCCTTCCACATGGTCGCCATGTAATTGAAGACCATCAGCCCCACCGGGATGGAGATGATGATGGTGCCGATCATGAAATAGCTGACCGCCGCCAGGGACATGCCGATGGTGTACTGATGGTGGGCCCACACCACCATGCCGATGACCATGATGGCGATCATGCCGCCAACCAGCGAGTTATAGCCGAACAGGGGCTTGCGGGAGAAGGTCGGGACTATGGCGGCGAGGATACCGAAGGACGGCAGGATCAGGATGTAGACCTCCGGGTGGCCGAAGAACCAGAACAGGTGCTGGAACAGGACCGGGTCGCCGCCGCCGGCGGCATTGAAGAAGCTGGTGCCGAAGTGGCGGTCGAACAGCAGCATGGTCACGCCACCGGCCAGGACCGGGACCACCAGGATGAGCAGGAAGGCGGTGACCAGCCAGGTCCAGACGAAGATGGGCATCTGCATCAGCTTCATGCCCGGGGCGCGCATGTTGAAGATGGTGACGATGATATTAATGGAGGCCAGCACCGAGGAGATACCCAACAGGTGGATGGCAAAGATCAGGAAGTCCATGGACATGCCGACCTGGATGGACAGCGGCGGATACAGGGTCCAGCCGGTGTTGATCTGGGTCCCGCCGCCGGGGAAGAAGGGCACCACGAAGGACAG
>DYRB01000031.1:9524-13994 GCA_020718945.1 Lamprocystis purpurea
AGCATGGCGCTGGCCCCGCCGAGGAACAGCATGATCAGGGCGAACACCAGGTACATGGTCCCGATGTCTTTGTGATTGGTCGAGAACAGCCAGCGCCGAATGCCCTTGGGCGGGCCATGGTGCTCGTGCTCGTGATCGAGGTCGTGATCTAGGGTGGTGGCGGTCATGGCGGTCTACCTCTAAGGGGAGAGATCCTGGGGCGTTCTATGGATGTTCGGGGTTGAGTCCCCGCCGCGACCGGCGCGGCGAGGGCCGGACGGACAGCGACTACTTCACGGCCACCGCGCGGGCGGCGCGGATGTCGCGGGGCTGCACCAGGTCACCGGTATCGTTACCCCAGGCGTTACGCTCGTAGGTGATGATGGCCGCCAGCTCCAGGTCGTTCAGGCTGTTCCAGGGGACCATGGCGGTGCCGGTCTTGCCATTGAGGACTATGTCCAGGTGGCCGGCGATGGGCCCGGTGGCAATCGGGCTGCCGGCCAGGGCCGGGAAGGCCGGGGGCAGGCCCTTGCCGTTGATCTGATGACAGGCGCTGCACTTGCTGTTGTACAGGTCCTGACCCTTGGCCAACAGGTCGGCCTTGGCCCAGGTCTTGTCCACGCTGGCCTCGGCGGCGGAGGCCAGCATCACCTGCTTCTGCTGCTCGACCCAGGAGGCGAACTTCTCCTTGGAGACCGATTCCACCACGATGGGCATGCGCGAATGCCAGGTCCCGCAGAGTTCGGCGCACTGACCGCGGAAGGTCCCCTCACGGTTCAGATCGACCCAGGTCTCGGTGACGTAGCCGGGAATGGCGTCCTTCTTCACCGCCAGTTCCGGCACCCAGAAGGCGTGGTTCACATCGGCGGAGGTGTGCAGGAAACGGACCTTGGCCCCCACCGGCAGGACCAGGGGGTTGTCCACGGCGCGCAGATAGTTGTCGCCGGCCTTGTCCTCTGGGGTGTAGCGGCTCTCGATGCGTACGTGCTTGGGCTGGCCGTCCACCTGCACCGAGTGGTCGAGGTACTCGTACTCCCACCACCACTGATGACCCACGACCTTCACATCCATCAGGTCCTCGCCCTTGGGGACCTCCCAGACCCGCTCCAGGGTCTTCTGGGCCGAGTTGGCGATGGTCAGGTCCACGCCCAGCACCAGGACCGGGACTATCACCCAGGACCAGTGCCCAAACCAGGACTCATGGAAATGCTGATCCGCCACGTAGCCTTTGTCCTTACGGTGATGGACCAGGGAGTAGATGACAAAGCCGAATATGAGGACCAGCAGGACCGCGGCGATGGTCGTGGTCAGCATATGGATGTCGTAGATCTCCTGGGCCACGCCGGCCGCCGGCTGGGGGAAGTTGAACCCCAGTTCGGCGGCGGCGGGACTTGGCCAGGCGAAGGCCCAGGCGAAGGCCCAGGCGGCGACGGATGCGGCGACCACTGCGGCGCCGTTAGGCTTGAATTTCACTGCCAAATGCCCTCTCTATGTGCTTGTGGTGCGGGTGCGGCGAGCCCCGGATGGGCGGTCTCGGCCACATGACATTCGATGCTGGCGGCTTGCAGGCCCAGCCACCCCTGGAGCGCGACGGCCAGGTCCTCGCGCTCCGCCTCGACCAGGCGGCTGGCCACCTCGATACGCCGGCCATGGCCGCGCAGCAGCAATCGGCTCGGGTACCAACCCCGGGGGTCGCGCACCAGGGTGGCGCGGGTCCAATAACGCGGCAGCCGCGCCACCTCGGTCAGGCGGGCCCCGCCGCTCAACACCCACAGGTGCTCCCCGTCGATCTCGATGACCTCGCGCCTATGCCCGGCCACCGAGCACAGGTAGAAACCCGCCCCCAGGACCAGCAGTTCCAGCCCGGTGAAGGGCAGTACCAGCCAGGCCCCCAGCGACACCCAGTAGCCCGCCACCGCGATCATGCAGCAGGCCAGACCCAGGACCAGCCGCTTGACCCAAGGCCAGCTCAGACTGCAATTGGGCTTGAGGGTGAACCGACAGGTACCCTCAGCCGGATACTCGGATACCAGCATGAACTCAGATCCAGCAGTGGTTCGACGGGTCACCGGCGGGGCGAACTCGGCACAGCGGGAGGTTTGCCGTCAGTGTCCCCAGTCAGGGGGTGGTCAGGTAGCCGGCGGTCAAAGCACGACCCCGACGGCCGGGAATTTGCGTGAAAGCAAGCAAAAAAGCAACTAAATTTGACTCAAATCAATAAATTAGAAAACCATAATATTCCACTAGACTATAGCCCGCGCGGGAGGGGACGGTGGGTAGGGTTCCATCACCTTGGTCGGACCAGGGACCGGGTCGGTCCGCTGGCCCCACCGCACCCCCTGGCGCCCCGACAGCGGCTTCCCGTATGCTCCACCGTCGAGACCAGACCCTTACATACGCGGCGCCCAGACCCGCCGGGGACCACCATGCCGAATCAGATTCATCTCTTCCCCCCCGCCCTGCCCTACCTGGCCGCCCTGGCACTGGGTCTCGCAGCGACCTGCCAGGTCCAGGCATCGCCCTTCACCGTCCTGGGGGTGCCGGTCCCCATGGACACCGACAACGCGACCACCACCGCGAAGGTCAGCTCGGGGGGGTACTTGACACCCCACGCCCCACCCTACGACCTGGCGCTGCCGAGCATGACCTCCGATAAATGGACCATCGGGACCTCCCTGGGGGCTCAGATCCAGGTCCCGCCCTTCCAGGATGGCTACAACACTTTGACCCCGACCCTGGGCAGCGCCGCCACTGGTGCGACCCTGGGCCAGGACCCGCACTTTCCCCCGGCAGGCAACCCCCGAGACATCCTCCGGCTGACCTGGGGCGACGGCAACGGCCTGACCAACGAGACTGGAAACGACCTGGCGGTTTTTGAGCAGGCCACCAGCGAGGCCTTCGCGGTGCGCGTCCACCAGGAAAGCGGCACCTGGAGCAACTGGATCTACAACCTCCACACCGGGGTCTATGACAGCGGCCTGGACAGCACCGCCACCCTCTTCGACCTGGCTTCCTTCGGCGCGGGGTTCACCCTGATCAACGCCCTGGAGGTCACCAACCTGATCGACGGCGACACGGTCGGCACCCCGTTGAGCGGTAACCTGGGCTTCGGACAGGTCGTGTTCAAGAACGAAGGCACCCCGGCCCCCTACGTCCCGGGGCGGTGGAGTTCCTCCGAGAACAAGTACGTCGCCTTCACCGCCGGCAAGTACGACCCCGACATCCAGTACCTAGTCGGACTGCACAACATTCAGGGCGGGGTCTCCAACGTCATCTCCGCCTTCACCGCCGGCAGCCCATTGTCGAGCCCGGCCTGGGCCGCCCCCACCGAGACCCCGGAGCCCCCTGCCCTGGTGATGCTGGCGGTTGGACTGGCCCTGATAGGGGCCGCCCGGCGCCGCACCGGCCCGGCGGCAGCCCCCCAGGCCGGACCCGCCCGGTGATCCAACCCAAGCGCCCCGGCGACCTGCCCGCGGCCCCGTCTCTGCCCGCGTCGGCACCCGCGGACCAGACCGACACCATAGCGCTACGCCCGGCCAGCCCGGCCAAGGCGCCCCCCCCCGACGGCCAACCCAGCCACAAGCTGACCATCGACGAGGTCCTCGCCGACCTGGTCGCCGACGGCCTGGTGGCCCGCCAGGCCGCCCAGAACCTGTTGCAGACCGTCACCCCCAAGGAGCGCGCCGAGCGCCACGCCCTGGAGATCGTCGCCGACGCCAAGATCCACCACGCCCGGGCCCTGAAGCGGGTCATCACCCTGGAGGAACTGACCTTCTGGCTGGCCAAGCGCAGCGGGCTTGAGTACCTGCGCATCGACCCCCTGAAGATCGACGCCCCCAACGTGGGCGACATGGTCACCGCCGCCTACGCCGCCTGGAACCGCATCCTGCCGGTCCTCGTGACCCCGGAGCGGGCGGTCTTCGCCACCTCCGAGCCCTATCTCACCGACTGGGTCGAGCAAGTCCGCCAGATCATCAAGCGCGACGTGGTGCGGGTGGTGGCCAACCCGCGGGACATTGAGCGCTACCGCAAAGAGTTCTTCGGCGTCTCCAGTTCCATCAAAGGGGCCACCGAGGCCCCGGACGACGCCCGCTTCCGCGGCATGCACAACCTCGAGGCCCTGGTGGAGCTGGGCAAGTCCGGCACCCTGGACGCCAACGACAGCCATGTGGTCCACATCGTCGATTGGCTGTTGCAATACGCCTTCGACCAGCGCGCCAGCGACATCCACATCGAGCCCCGCCGCGACGTGGGCAACATCCGCTTCCGCATCGATGGGGTCATGCACCCCGTCTACCAGGTCCCGGCCCGGGTCATGGCCGCGGTCACCAGCCGCATCAAGATCCTCGGGCGCATGGACGTGGCCGAGAAGCGCCGCCCCCAGGACGGGCGCATCAAGACCCGCACCGAGGACGGCCGGGAGCTGGAGATGCGGCTGTCCACCATGCCCACCGCCTTCGGCGAGAAGCTGGTCATGCGCATCTTCAACCC
>DYRB01000032.1 GCA_020718945.1 Lamprocystis purpurea
GGGCGCCGCTCCCAGGGGCGCCGATCTGACCCCAAGACTGGAATGGCTGCCAGACCCCCTGGGCCTACCCGGGCTGCGCGACGGTTGCGGCCACGGGCATCCGGCGACAGAATGCGCCCCGCGATAGACCGGCCGGCCGCCCGCTACCCGGGCCGCCAGGACGCTTGGGCCTGTTCCAGCCAAGCGATGCCCCTTTAGCCCATCCGAGCCCACAGCACCCCGATGGAAGAGCTTCTGCGCCAACTCCTCGACTGGGTCGCCCTCAACCCCGGCTGGGCCTATGCGGTAGTGTTCCTCATCGCCATGGGCGAGTCCCTGGCGGTGATCGGGGTCGTAGTCCCGGGGATCCTGTCCCTGATCGGCACCGGGGCCCTGGTCGCCACCGGGGCCATTGCCTTCTGGCCGGCCTTCGCCGCCGCGACCCTGGGGGCCATAGTCGGCGACGGCCTGAGCTACTCCTTGGGCCGGCACTTCGAGCGCCACATCCGGGAGATGTGGCCCTTTTGCCGCTACCCGGAGCAGCTCCAGCACGGGGTCAGCTTCTTCGAACGCTACGGCGGCTGGAGCGTCGCCTTCGCCCGCTTCGCCGGCCCGGGCCGGGCCGTGGTCCCGCTGGTTGCCGGCATGTTGCGCATGGACCCGGGGCGCTTCTACTTCGCCAACATCACCTCGGCCATAGCCCAGACCCTGATCCTGTTCCTCCCCGGGATGCTCTTCGGGGCCTCCCTCAAGTTGGCGGCGGAGGCGGCCCTGCGGCTATCGGTCCTGGCCCTCCTGATCCTGGCCAGCCTGTGGCTGGTCATGGCCCTGGCCCACCGCGGCTACGCCCTCCTGTCCCCCCACGCCAGCACCTGGCTGGTTCGGTGTCTGCGCTGGGCGGACCTGCACCCGGCCATGGGGCGGGTGGCCCACGCCCTGGCCGACCGCGACCGCCCGGACGCCCGCGCCTTGGCTGGGCTGGCCTTTCTTTTGGTCCTGGCCGCGGCCCTGCTCGGGGTCATGGGGGGGGCCACCCTGCTGGGGGTCCCGGAGATCGGGGTCAACCGGTCCCTGATGAACTTCGCCCAGGGCCTGCGCAGCCCGCCCGGTGACGGGCTCATGGTAGCCATCGCCGCCCTGGGCCAGCCCCTGACCCTGCTGCCCATGGTGGCCGCGGTCTTCCTCGCCCTGCGCTGGCGCGGCCGCACCCGCCACGCCTGGTACTGGCTGGCGGCGGCGGCCTTCGCGCTCATCGCCACGCCCTTGCTCGGGCCCCTGCTGCAGGTGCCGCGCCCGGACCTGGGCCTGACCCTGACCCCGCCCTGGTCCTTCCCCAGCGGGCCCGTGCTCCTGGCCACCTGCGTCTACGGCTTCCTCGCCGTATCCCTCTCCCGGGCCCTGCGCCGACCGGCGCGCTGGATACCCTTCGCCCTGGCCAGCGCGCTCGTTGGGGCCCTGGCTTGGTCGCGACTCTACCTGGGGGCTGAATGGTTCACCGATACCTTGGCCAGCCTGGCCCTTGGAGTGGCCTGGGTCGCGACTCTGGGGTTGGCCTTCCACCGCCACGCCCGCCCGGACCGCCGCCCCTGGCTGCTGGCCGGGGTGGCCGCCGCCGGTCTGATCGCCGGGCTGACCACCCAGACCTGGCTCTGCCGCGACGACGACCTGGCCCGCTACACCCCGGCCCCGCGCATCGAGATCCTGACCCGTGCCGACTGGCTCGCCGGGGCTTGGCGTCAGCTCCCAGCCCGGCGCGCGGCGCTGCGCACCCAGGACCAGCACCAGCTCAGTATCCAGCTCGCCGGGGACCCCAAGGAACTGGCCCAGGCCCTGGGCCTGCGCGGCTGGGCCCCCGCCGAGACCCTGGACTGGGGTAACGCCCTGCGCCTGCTCTCGCCCTCCGTACCCCTGCCGGAGTTGCCCCTGATCCCCCAGGTGATCGACGGGCGCCAGGAGGCCCTGACCCTGGTCCAGGACGGTCCCGAGGGTGGGCGCCGGGCCCTGCGCCTGTGGCCGACCCGCTTCCGCCTGGCCGAGGGGCCGCCGCTGTGGGTCGGCTATGTCTCTGGGCTGCACCGGGAGTCCATCATGGACCTGCTGGCCTTCACCGCCACGGACCCGGCCGGGCCCGGGCTGCCCCAAGGCGTCCAGGCCGACCTGCAGGCCGCCGCCGCTGGGCTGCCCGAGGGGTCCAGTATCCTGCTGGTCCCCCCGAGCGGGGACCTTTGAATCGGTGTAATCGCGGGAGCGCCCGTAGCGAAGCGGTCCAGGACTCAGCCGGCCAAGCCAGGGGATCACTCCGGGGCCGTAAGGCGCTCCAACTCCCCCAGATACCGCAGGGCCTGGTCCCGGTCCGCGCCGCACATCTCCAGGCTGGGGGCCAGGGAGGCGCAGACCGCCGGGCGTTCCGCCAGGCCGAACAGGCGGCAGGACAGGTCCGGGGCCAGTTGCACACAGGGCACCCCGGCGGGCTTGCCCTCGGGCATCCCCGGGATGGGGCTGCTGATGGACGGGGCTATGCAGCAGGCGGCACAGCCGGGGCGGCAGGTCCATACTGTCGGAGCGGGCCCTGGCCCAGAGGCCCTGCCCCTGTTGATGTTCGGCACGTCGCTCAATGACCCCAGATTAATCAGGTCCCGATCCGCGGGGCGCGCCCCTCGGACCGGTAACGGAGGGCACTATGCCACAGTCCAGCAACGACTCGTCCCTGTTCGGCGCCTGGCCCGGGGGCTTCCTGATTGCCATCCTGCTCGGCCTGGGGGCCATGGGCTGGGTACAGGCCCCCTTGACGCCGGAGCGCCCACCTGAGTCCAAGGAGGGCCTGCGCTCGGTGGGAGTGCAGGACGTGGACGCCCGCCTCTGGCAGGACCCCTTCGGCGCGGCCATCGCGGCGCGCAAGGCCCGACAGGAGGCCAAACTCGCCGAGCCCCAGTGCCGGACCGTGGAGATTGGCCCCGACGACCGCACCCTCCAGATCCGCGGCGATTGCCCCGCCAAACCCGGCGCGGCCCCCGCCGCCGATATCCACGACCTGGGGCACCTGAGCGGACTAATCGTCGCCCGTGCCCGTGACCTGGGCCCCAAGTGGGCGGGGGTCCCCGGCATAAAGCCGGTCACGGTCCTGGGAATCATGGTCTCCGGCGGACCCTCCCCGGGCGCGGCGGAGACCCGGCGCCGTTACCGCTATGCGGCCCTGTCCGCCCTCATGCTGGAGGGCTTCCTGCCGGACGACCCGGAGCATGTGGGCTACGCCGACCTGGGCAAGTCGGGCCCACCCCAGATAGTCCCCTACGAGTGGTTCACCCGCAGCAGCGACGCCACCGGGCACCAGGCCCTGGTCTTGCTGTGGCTGGACGACGATGGCCTGGGCGCCCCGGAGCAGCCCGGGGCGAATGCCGCCACCACCGCGGCCCCCGGGGCCCCGCGGCCCCTGGCCCACCTCTCCGATCTGCTGACCCGTCTGGTCCCACCGGAGGTGACGGTGGGCTTCCAGATCATAGGCCCGGCGGGGTCCGGGACCCTGGAGGCGATGGCCGACGAGTACCGCAGCCGCCCGCTCGCACCCGTACCGGACGCCGGGGCGACCAGCCCGCCAGGCCGAAGCACACGCCTGTGGTCCCCCTTCGCCACCATCCCCCAGGACGAACCGGAGCGAGCGGAGCCCCAGCGTCAGGGCTGCCCCTGCGGGTCCCCGGCCTCTGGCTGCGTGGCGGTGCGCCCGCCCAGCCGGACAGACAGGACCATCGCCGACGACCGGGAACTGGCGCATAGGCTGGTGGTGGAATTGGGCAAACGCCGGGTCGGCGGCAATGCCGGGATCGCCCTGGTAGGCCAGTGGGACACCGCCTATTCACGCACCCTGGCCGCCCAGGTCGAGGGCGCCTGGCGCTGCGCCCAGGCCGGCCCCCAGGCGCCCGGCCTGGACTGCGCCAAGGCCTCGCAAAGCACCGCCGGGGAGGCAATCTGGGTCAAGCGCTTCAGCTACATGCGCGGCATCGACGGGGCCATCCCCGGGTCCAAGCCGGCGGACAAGGACCCCAAGGCCATAGAACGCCCGGGGGGCGATGCCCAGATCGACTATCTGCGGCGCATGCGCGACGCGCTGCTGGCGGAGGACACCCGACTGCGCCAGGTGTGCGGCTGGACCGACCGGCTGCGCCAGCGCTGCGGCGTGCGGGCCATCGGGGTGCTGGGCAACGACTATTTCGACAAGCTCCTGGTCCTCCAGGCCCTCAAGCCGGCCTTTCCCCATGCGGTGTTCTTCACCACTGACCTCTATGCGGACATGCTGCTGCCCCAGGACAACCCCTACACCCGCAACCTGGTGGTCGCCTCGGGCTTCGGCCTGAGCCTGAACCCGGACTGGCAGCGCGAGGTCCCGCCGCTGCGCGACAGCTACCAGAGCGCCCTGCTGCTGACGGTGCGCCTGGCGGTCCAAGACACCCTGGGCCTGAAACCGGACGTCCGAACCCCGCCCCCGCCGCGGCTATTCGAGATCGGCCGCACCCGGGCGGTGGAACTGGTCATCGCCAACCGGCGCGACGACCAAGGCCACTTCCTGCGCGACGGTCTGGCCCAGAACCTCGACCCCCACCCCGCCGACGATCTGGACGCCTTCTTCCGCCTGCGCCCGACCGGGGACCCTGGGATCGACCAAGTCGCCCTGCCCCTGGCCGCGGCCCTGTTGCTCGGCCTGGGCCTGGCCGCCCTCGGGCTGCGACGGGCCCGGGAAACGGCGGAATCCTGGTGGGCGGGCCTGCGCAGCGGCTGGTTACCCTCGGCCATCGCCGGCTCATCTCTGGCCGCCAGCGTCGGGCTGCTGTGGCTGCTCTCCCGGGATCTAGCCCAGGGCGGCGAACCCTTTTCGCTCCTGGAGGGTGTGAGCGTATGGCCGAGTGAGGCCCTGCGCCTGATCGCCGGGCTCATCGCCGTCGGGCTTTTCATCCACGGGCACCGGCGCCAGGCCGAGGCGCGGGCGGGGATAGAGCGGGACTTTCCCGCCTTGGTTGCAGGCACTCCGGTCCCCGAACCGCAGGGACCGGCGGCGACCAGTCCCAACGCTGGCCCCTGTGCCGGTCTGGCCCCCCTTCCCCAGACCGAACCGGTCCCCGCGGCGACCCTCTGGACCCGCTACGCGGCGGGTTGCGGCCTGCCCCAGACGCTGCGCCGCACCTGGCCGGAGGTCCTGGCCTTTCTGCTCCTGGCCTGGACCCTGATGCTGACCCTGGGCTTCCCCAACCGCCCGACCCGCAGCGACCTGTCCTGGGGCCTGGACCTGGGCATCATCCTGCTGGTCCTGATCCCCTTCCTGGCCCTGCTCTTCTTCATGGTCGATGCCACCCGCCAGACCCTGAAGCTGGCCAGGGACCTGCGCGACCCGGTGACTTGGCCTACGGCGACCCTGGATGCCTTGGGCCTGGGGGCCTGGGTCCCGGCCCGGGACGGCCAGCGCGAGGGGGCGGACCTGGTCTGGCTGGACGTGTGCCTCATCGGCGCCGTGACCCGCCCGGTGGGCAATCTGGTCTGGTACCCGGTGCTGGTGCTGATCCTCATCGCCCTGGCCCGCCACCCCCTGTTCGACGCCTGGGCCCTGTCCCCGGCCCTGATCCTGGTCATGGGGCTGGCCATCGTCTACGCGGTCGGCTGCGCCTGGGCCCTGCGTCGGGCCGCCGAAGGGGTGCGCGAGGAGGCGGTCCGGCAACTCTCCGCCGCCCTGTTGCGGGCCCAGGGCGCCCCCCAGGCCAAGGAGTGCCTGGACCCGCTGCGGACCATGCTGGCGGCGGTGGTCGCGGCCAAGGACGGGGCCTTCCGGCCCTTCAGCCAACAGCCCGTGGTGCGGGCCCTGCTGACCCTGGTGAGCAGCGTCTCCGGGCTGGCCCTGCTGGAGTATTCGTCCCTGGCCAACCTGTAGCCGCGGGCCTTGGTCGGAGTTGCCGGCCAGAGGCCGGCGCTCCCACGAGGGACGCCCTAGGGGTCCCATCCCTGGGCCGCCATGACCTCGCGAAACAGGGCCAACTGGGCGGCGGAGGTCTCGGCCCAACTGAAGCCCTCGGCGTAGCGGCGCACCTCGGCGCGGTCTGGGTAGGCGGCGAACAGGGCCTGCACCGCCGCGGTCAGGGAGGCGGTGTCGCGCCCGGCCATGAGCCGCCCGGCCACGGGTCCCTGGATCGCCTCTGGGGTGCCGCCGATGGCCGTGGCCACCACCGGGGTCCCGCAGGCCAGGGACTCCAGCAGGACATTGGCCCAGCCCTCCCGGCTGGAGGCGAGGATCAGGGCATCCGCGGCGCTGTACCAACTGGCCAGTTCGGCGTTCGGTCTGGCCCCGGTCAGGGTGACTCGCTCCCCCAGGCCCAGGGTCGCGATCAGTCCCTCCAGGCGGGGCCGTTCCGTCCCCTCCCCCACCACCGCCAGATGAAACCCGGGCAGGGCCGCCAGGGCCTCGATGGCCAGGTGATGGCCCTTGAGCTCGACCAGATTACCCACGGACAGGAGCACCCTGGCGTCGGCAGGCAGCCCCAGGGCGGCCCGGCACTCAGCCCGGGGCAGGGGCGTAAAGCGCTCCAGGTCCACCCCGTTGCGCATCACATGCAGCCTGGACGGGGGGACACCCAGGGCCGCCAGGCCGTCTACCAGGGCCTGGGAGACCCCGATAGAGCCGTAGGCGCGCCCGGCGGCCCAGCGAATCATGCGTCGCGGCAGCGGATAGCGGGGGAGCAGGTTGATGTCCGACCCGCGCGCCGTGATCACGCAGGGCTTGCCGAACCAGGAGCCGAGCAGGGTGGCGGCCACCCCGTCCGGGTAGTAGTAGTGGGCATCGATGAGGTCGAAGTCGAAACCCTCGCGCAGCAACCGGGCCAGGGTCCCCCGCGCCCCCAGGGCCAGGGTCAGGGGGGCCAGGTTCATGCCCACCTTGGGCGGCAGCAGGTAGCGGGGATGCAGCACCTGCACCCCGTCGCGCACCTCGGCCCTGGGCGTGGCAGCCAGGCTGGCCCAGTCGCCGAAGCGCGGGTCCCGGGACGGGAACCAGGGCACCGGGGCCAGGACCCGGGTCTCCACCTGGCCGGTCTTGCGCAGTTCCCTCAGTCGGGTCTCGACGAAGACCCCAAAGGTCGGCCGTGCCGAGCTGGGGTAGAGGGTCGAGAAGAGCAGGGTACGGATGGGCCGGGACGCATCGGCGCCCGGCATGTCAGGCCGCCTCCGGGACGCTCAGGGGCCGCGGGACCTGGTCCGCCACATTGGCCAGGAAGGAGTCGAACATGAGCAGGGACCAGATGGAGGCGCTGTAGTCGCTGATCCCGGACTGGTGATCGTCCACCAGGTGCTTGAGATAGGCGCGATTGAACAGCCCGGTGTCGAGTAGGCGCTCGCCGAGCAGGGAGTCTCGCACCCGCTGGCGCAGGGGACCGCGGAACCAGCGCGCCAGGGGCACGGCGAAGCCCATCTTGGGCCTATAGAGCACGTCGTTGGGCAGATAGGGCTCCAGGGCCTTCTTGAAGATGTGCTTGCCCTGGCCGCCCTGGAGCTTCATGGCCGAGGGCAGGGTCGAGAGCCACTCGATGAGCTGGTAGTCCATGAGCGGTGCGCGCACCTCCAGGGAGTGGGCCATGGAGGCACGGTCCACCTTGGTGTTGATGTCACCCACCAGATAGGTCTTGAAGTCCAGGTACTGGATCAGGGCCAGGGGGTCCTCGGGCCCGCCCTGGGCGGCGTGGCGGCGGAACACCTCCACCGCGTTGTAGCCGGCCAGTTCGGCGCGAAACCTGGGATTGAACAGGGACTGGCGCTGGGCGTCGCGCAGCAGCGAGACGGTATGGAAGTAGGCCGCCACCGAGTCCCGGGCCAGGCCCTCGAAGGTGGTCTTGGCGCGGAATACCCGCGGGGCCCAGTCGAGCTTGGGATAGAGCTGGCCGAGCAGGCCGAACAGGGGCCGCCGGACACCCAGGGGCAGCAGGGCCCTGCCCCGCTCCTCCATCATGTGCAGCCGGTAGCGCCGATAGCCCGCCAGGGCCTCGTCGCCGCAGTCCCCGGACAGGGCCACTGTGACCCGTTTGCGGGCCAACTGGCAGACCCGGTAGGTCGGGATGGCGGAGCTGTCCGCATAGGGCTCGTCGTAGAGCCGGGCCAGGTCGTCGATGAGCCCGAAGTCGTCGCTCGCCACCTGCTCCACATGGTGGTCCGTGCGGTAGCGTTCGGCGACCAGGGCGGCGAACTCGACCTCGTTGAAGGCCGGGTCGTCGAAGCCGATGGAGCAGGTGTTGACCGGCTCCGCGGACAGCCCGGCCATCATGGCCACCACGGCGCTGGAGTCCACCCCGCCGGACAGGAAGGCCCCCAGCGGCACCTCGGAGATCATGCGGATGCGGGTGGATTCCCGCAGGCGCTCAATCAGCTCGACACAGGCGTCGGCCTCGGACAGCCGGCTGTCCAGGCAGAACTTGAGGTCCCAATACTCCCGCGGGGCCGGCATGGGGGCCCCGCGGCGTATGCACAGGCTGTGGCCTGGTTCGAGCTTCAGGGCCGCCTTGAAAATGGTGCGCGGCTCCGGGACATAGCCCAGGGCGAAATAGTCCTCCACGCATTGGGGCTCCAGGTCCCGGGGCAGGTCTGGGTGGACCAGCAGGGCCTTGAGCTCGGAACCGAACAGCAGGGTCCCGTCGCCCAGCAGGGCATAGAACAGCGGCTTGACCCCGAAGCGGTCGCGGGCCAGGAAGAAGGTCTCGCGGTTACGGTCCCACAGGGCAAAGGCGAACATGCCGCGGAAGCGCTGCACGCATCCCTCCCCCCAGGACTCCCAGGCGTGGACTATGACCTCGGTGTCGCTGTGGGTGTGGAAGACGTGGCCCAGGGCTTGAAGCTCCGGGACCAGTTCCTGGAAGTTGTAGATCTCGCCGTTGAAGACCACGGCGACGGTCCCGTCCTCGTTGAACAGGGGCTGCTGGCCTGTGCTCAGGTCGATGATGGACAGGCGCCGGTGGGCCAGGCCGACCCCGGGCTCGAAATGGAAGCCGCCCTCGTCGGGCCCGCGGTGGTGCTGCACCTCGGCCATGCGTGCGATCAGGTCGCGCTCAGGCTCGCGACGGCCGCGGGTGTCGAAGGTTCCGGCGATGCCGCACATGGGGGAGGTCCTCTGGGTCTGGGGCCGGGCCTTGCGCCAACCGGGGCAGCGGATGCAATGGCAGAAGGCCGGCTGGCTAGCCGGCGGCGCATTCTAGCCTGGGGCGGCGGCCCCAGGCGACCCGGCCGGGGAACCCGGCAGTTCCAAGTTTGAGACCATCGTTCAGCGCCGCGGCCGGAAGCACCGTGGGAGCGCCGCCTCGGCGCGACCGGGCGAAGCGCAGCGGGTGACCACCACATTACACGGTCGCGGCGACGACTCCAGGGAGGGAGGAGACGGAAGGTAACGGCGAGCCGGACGGCGCGACCCCGCGCCGTCCGCCCCAAGGGTCAGGACAGGTCCGCAGTCAGGGAGTCGCGCACCGCCGCGGCCAGTTCCACCCGCTGGCGGTACTCCGGATGGTCTATGCCCATGGCGATGGCGGCCCCTGCCTTGGCGGCCGCGACCATGTCCGGGGTCAGCTCGAAGCGCAGGAAGTGGACCGAGGAGGTCTTGTCCGCGGTGGTCCGCTCCAGGTCCTCGTCGGCTATGGCCCAGACCTGGGCCTGGTCGCCCACCTGGGCCCATACCCGGTCCTCCACCCCGATGAGCAGGGCCAGGGCCTGACGGCGCTCGTCCTCGTCGCCGTACTCGAGCATGAAGGTCGCCTTCCAGTTGCTGCCGTCCGGGATCATGGGGTTGTAGGCGCCCAGCTCGTCCTCGATACCGGCCCGCTCGAAGATGCGCTCCACCCGCAGCATCTCCTGGATCTGGTACTGCATGGTCAGGCGGTCTTCGAAGTAGAGGGTCGCATGGGCCCCGATGGGGACCTGGCGGTCCTTCTTGTGGGCCATGACCTGGGCGCGGAAGTCCGCCCGGACCTGGGCATAGTCCTCCAGGGAATAGAGATCGTCTCGGGTCAGCTTGTGCATGTCGGCTCCAGTGTTCGGTGTGCGCGGGTCTGTGCTTCAGAGCCCGTAGGCCAGGCGCAGCAGGTGCATGGGGTGCTCCTGCCGGCCGTCCTCGCCCAGGGCATGGGCAATGTGGGCCCCGGCCATGGGACAGTCGCTGCCGTAGTGGTCGGGCTTGGCGGTCTTCACCCGGTTGGCCACGGGCCGGACTATCTTCATGGCGAACTCGTAGGACTCCTTCTTCACCGCATAGGTCCCGTCGTGGCCGGAGCAGCGCTCGATGATCTCGACCTTGGTGCCCGGGACCAGGGCCAGGACCTCGCGGGTCTTCTGGCCTATGTTCTGCACCCGCTGGTGACAGGATGCCTGGTAGACCACGCTGCCCAGCCCGATGGCGAAGTCCAGGTTAAGCCGGCCGTGCTTGTGGCGCAGCATCAGGTACTCGAAGGGGTCGAACATGCGGGCCGCGACCTCCTGCACCGCCGGGTCTTCCGGGTACATCAGGCGCAACTCTTGCTTGAACATGAGTACGCAGGAGGGGATGGGCGCGACCAGGTCCCAACCGTCGCGCACCAGGTCGAGCAGGACCGGGATGTTGGCCTCCTTGGCCGCGTTGACCGCCTCCAGGTCCCCCAGCTCCAGCTTGGGCATGCCGCAGCACTGCTCCTTGGTGGCCAGGGTGACGGGGATGCCGTTGTGCTCGAACACGGCGATCAGGTCCTGGTTGACACCAGGTTCGTTGACATTGCCATAGCAGGTGGCGAACAGGGCTACCTTGCCCGTGGTCGGCCCCGCCGCCTCGCCCACCGCGTGGCGGCCGATGCGGGCCTTCTCGGCGCGGCGCAACGGGGTGGACTGATACTCCGGGACCCGGGCGTCCCGGTGGACCTCCAGCACCGCCTCCAGGGCCTTGCGCCCCAGGGCATTCTTGTTGGCGGCGTTGACGATACCGGCGACCACCGGGATGCCGGCCAGGGACCCGACCCGGTCGGTGCTGGTGAGGATGCGGTCGCGCATCTTGACGTTGCCCTGCTTGAACTTGACCGCCTTGGCGCGGAGCATCAGGTGCGGGAAGTCCAGGTTCCACTCGTGGGGCGGGACATAGGGGCACTTGGTCATGTAGCACAGGTCGCACAGGTAGCAGTGGTCCACCACCTTCCAGTAGTCGGCCTTGGCGACCCCGTCCACCTCCATGGACTCGGACCCGTCCACCAGATCGAACAGGGTCGGGAAGGACTGGCACAGGCTCACGCAGCGGCGGCAGCCGTGGCAGATGTCGAAGACCCGCTCCAGCTCCTTGTCCAGGGACGCCTGGTCGTAGAACCCCGGGTTGCGCCAGTCCAGCGGGTGGCGGGTGGGCGCCTCCAGGCTGCCTTCGCGAGCGGTCGGTCCGGCCATGTGATGTCTCCCCTGTGGGTTGGTCTGGGTGGGTCCTCGAAGACGCCCGGCCAAGCGGGCACTGGGCGCCGGGTATCGGCAGGGTGCAAGGCTAGATACCCAGGGGACATAATTCCAATGGCCTCTGCGAATCACAACGATAGCCCGCACCCATCAAGGGCCGGCCAGCGCCCAGACCGGCGCCCAGGCCGGCGCCGCCCCCCACCGGAGATTGCCAACCATGCCCCACCCGTCCCTGGCCCGGCTCGCCGCCGCACTCGCCCTACTGACCCTGGCCGGCTGCGCCACCACACCCCCGAGCCGGGTGGACGACGCCTGTGCCGTCTTCACGGAGAAGCCCGACTGGTATGAGGCCACCCGGGACACGGAAAAGCGCTGGGGGACCCCGGTCCAGGTCCAACTCGCCATCATCCGCGCCGAGTCCAGCTTCAAGCACGACGCCAAGCCGCCGCGGGACAGCTTCATCGGCATCCCCATGTGGTGGCGGGTCTCCAGCGCCTACGGCTATGCCCAGGCCAAGGACGAGACCTGGGACGACTACCGCAAGGCCACCGGCAACGGCTGGGCCGACCGGGACGACTTCGACGACGCCAGCGACTTCATCGGCTGGTACACCGACCAGAGCCAGAAGAGGCTCGGCATCTCCAAGTGGGACACCTACAACCAGTACCTCGCCTACCACGAGGGCCGGGGCGGCTACGCCCGCAGGACCTATGCCGGCAAGGACTGGCTGCTGCGCGTCGCGCGCAAGGTGGACGGCTGGGCCAAGACCTACGGCGGGCAGATCAAGACCTGTCGGGGGCGGTTGGAGGGGTGACAGGCACGCACAGACCCCGGCGCGGCGTGCGATGCACGCCTGGGCGAGCATCCGGCCCGCAGTCCTGGCAAGATGCCGGGGCCCAGGGCCAAGGACAAGTCGGCATGGCAGCCGGGTCTGTTGTCAGCGCCGCCCGCGCACTGGGATACTCGCCGCCGTCCCGACGACCGACCGCACCTGCGGCCGCGGGGCGACACCCCCAAGCCCAGGAGCATCGCCCCATGATCCTCCCCTCGGACCACGCCACCCAGCACTACCTGCTCGGACTCTTCGCCGTGGCCAACAACATCCCGGCCATACCGCTGTTCATCGCCCTGTGCCGGGACGCCACCCCCAAGGAGCAGCACAAGCTCGCCGCGGTGGCGACCCTGACCGCCTTCATCACCATGCTGGTGGCCATGGTGAGCGGGGCGGCGATCCTGAACTTCTTTGAAATCAGCGTCCCGGCCTTCCGCATCGCCGGCGGCATCCTGCTCATGATTACCGGCATGCGCATGGTCGCCAGCCAGCCCCACGACAGCGTCGGCAACCCCAAGCGGGCCTTCAGCCAGATGATCTCGGTGGCGGTGATCCCCATCGCCATACCCCTGACCACCGGGGCCGGGACCATCTCCACGGTGATCCTGTTCGCCACCGGGCTCGGCTGGGAGGCCCTATTCGAGCGGCTGTTCCCGGCCATCCTGGCCATGACCCTGATCATCTGGCTGAGCTTCCGCTACTCCACCGGCATCCTGACCTACCTGGGCGGCACCGGCATGGACGTGCTGAACAAGGTGTTCGGGCTCATCACCCTGGCCCTGGGGGTGCAGTTCGTCCTCACCGGGTTGGGCCAGACCTTCCCCAAGTGGGTATAGCCTCAACCCGGGTCCATGGGCCTGAACTCCGGGCCCGCGGCCCAGACCCGGTAACGGACCTCGACCCCCTCCGGGGCATAGACCACCACCGGCAACCGGCTGTTATAGCGGATCAGGAAGGGCTCACCGCCTAAGGAGACGAAGCGGGCCACCTTGGGGGCAGCGGGGTCCACCGCCATCAGGGTCCCGGCCATGGGGCCCGGTTCGCCGATCACGAAGCGCGGGAAGCCCCAGCCCTCGATGGTCTCCTCGACGATCTGACCGGCGAAGAAGTAGCGGTTGTGTTCATCCAACTCCAGGGTCTTGCCGGCGCTCAGTTCCACCTTGAAGGCCGCCTCGTCCCCCTGCTCCGGCAGGGTCAGGACATGGCGCACCTGGCCCGGCCCGGCGGGCGGGAAGGCCTGCATGTTGTCCGCCGCCCGGGCGGCAGGTACCGCCAGCAGGCCGATCAGGGTCAGGGTCAACCAGGGTTTCATCGTTGCGTTCTCCTCTGCGCTCAGTTGCGGAACTTTGGGACCTGTCCGGACCTGGGTCCGACAGGGTTCTAGGCCAACAGCGGCCGGTTGAGTTCGGTGCACCAGGCCGGGGTCAGCCGCAGGTGATGGGAGAACACAGGCCCCGAGGGGACCAGGCCCTGGGCATGGACGACGGCCATGACCACGGCAATGGCCGGGCCCATGACCTGCTGTATCTCTGTCCGGGGGATGGTCATAGGGATCACGGCGGCCAGCAGGACGGTGGTGTCCAGGATCTGTGGGGTGTCGAGCATAGGGGTTGCTTCGGGTAGTCGGGCCTAACGGGACAGAGAGGGACTACTCGCACCTCAGCTTGCCCGACTCGCCTTCCTTGATGTCGATACCGGGCGTTCTGGCCGCGCGGCAGGTCCTAGGAGCCTGTCGGACTTAGGGGGATCGACGCGAGGGAGTGGGAGAGCGAGG
>DYRB01000414.1 GCA_020718945.1 Lamprocystis purpurea
CGCCACTTCAGTGACTTGGCCATCCCCAACAGCTAATGCAGACAGAGCCTTTTTTACCCCCCCGGCGGCCGAAAACCCGGTTTTCCTGGGGTAGGGTCCGAGTTCCCGGCGTTGGACGGGGGCCGAGACCTCGCGGAACAGCGTCGGGCCGGGGACCCGGGCGGGCCCCCGGTCGATGGGCGTCAGTCGATGTTGCCCTTCTGGTGTTGGTCGTACAGGTAGCCGCCCAGGGCGCCGGCACCGGCGCCGATCAGGGCGCCGGCCCCCGCGTTGGCGCTCAGGGAGCCGATCAGGGCCCCACCGGCGGCGCCCATCAGGGCCCCGCTGCCGGCACGCTGGCCGGTGGTGCTGCCGCACCCGGTAAGCCCGATGGCAGCGATGAGGATCAAGGGGATGGCGATCTTCTTCATGGTCACTCCTGGCATTTCCGGGGGCCGCGGCGGGCCCCGTCGATAGGAAAGGGGCTGGGGTCGGTCCGCGGTCACTTCTTGCAAGGGGCCTTGGCGGCCATGGCGCGGACCAGCCCGACCACCGGCTGCTCGGCCATCAGCTTGGCATCCCCGGACTTGGCCTTGGCCCAGGCGAGGAAGGCCGTCTTGCCGTCCTCGATGGTGGCGGTGGGTGGGTAGCAGATCAGGCGCTTCATTTTCTTGCGATCACTGACGGCGTCGTGGTACTGGACCGTGGCCTCGATGAAGGCGCGGCAGGCATGGTTCGCGATCTGATACTCGGCCGCGTCGGCCGACACGGAACAGACGGCAACGAGGTCGGCGGTGCTGTCGAAGCGGAAGTTGGAATCCTGGATCGCCGCGGCGGGCTGGGCCATGGCGAGGGCGATGCCGGCGGCGGCGAGGGTCTGGGTGAAATGGGGCTTCATGGGGGGTCTCCCTGTGGTGACGTGGTTGTGGCCCCGGATGGGGGTCGGGTCTACCGGAGTGCCGGGTTGGGCCGCACGCCGCCCGGTGGCCGCGCATTATTGCAGGGGTGCCGCCGGTGCGAAAGCCGACGCTGGCGTTCTGGCGTTCAGAAGCAGGCGGGCAGACCCTCGGCCAGGCTGGGGTAGCGCAGCCTCACCCCCAGGCCCTCCACCAGTTTGCGATTGGACAGGCGTCGGGACTCGCGCAGGTAGGAGAGCATGCCCGGGGAGATCTGGCCATCGGCCTCGGCCAGCGGTATGACCGGGGGGCGCGGCAGCCCGGCGGCATCGGCCACCTGGAAGAAGTAGTCGGTCATGGTGCTGGGGTGGTCGTCACAGGCGTTGTAGACGGCCCCAGGGCTGCCGCGGTCCATGGCGGCCAGGCAGGCGGTGACCAGGTCGTCGGCGTGGATGCGGTTGGACCAGGGGGCCTCCTCTGGGCGCACCAGGGGCAGGCCCGCCCGCAGGCGCTCCAGGGGCAGACGGCCGGGGCCGTAGATCCCCGCCACCCTCAGGGTCACCAGGGCGGCCCCGGTGTCGGCGGCCCACCGGCGCAGGGTCTGCTCGGCGTCCCAGCGGCGCAGGGCGCGGTCGGCCTGGGGCTGGACCGGGCGGTCCTCGTCCACCCAGGCCCCGCCGCAGTCCCCATAGACCCCAGTGGTGCCGATGTAGACCACCCGGGCCGGGGTGCCGGTGGCGGCGAAGGCCGCGACCAGATTGCGCGTGTGGGGGTCATCAGTCCCGGATTCCGGCGGCGGGACCAGGTGGAAGACCCGGGCCCCAGCCAGGCTAAGGGCGGCGAGGGTCTGTTCCCGTTGGGCCAGGTCCAGGGCCAGGGCGGGGATGCCCGCGGCGTTTAGGGCCGCGGCGCTGGCGGGGCTGCGCACCACCGCGAGCAGGGTCTCGCCTCGATCCAGATAGTGACGGGCCAGGCGTTGCCCGATATAGCCGCAGCCGAGGATGGCGATAGTGGTCATACAGTTTTCATCCGCTTGCGCTTGGGTGAGAATGCCCGGCCACTGAGCCCCGCGTCGCGGCGGCCAAATCGGGCGGGGGTGTCCATGAGTTTCAAGGTCTGCACTGAGCCGGGCAACCACGCCTTCGCGGTGGAACCTGGGGAGACCATCCTGGCCGCCGCCCTGCGCCAAGGGATTGGGCTGCCCTATGGCTGCCGCAATGGCCAGTGCGGGGCCTGTGCCGCCATCCTGATGGCCGGGGATCTGGCCTATCCCGAGGGCAAGACCGAGGCCCTGGAGGGCCGCCCAGCGGGGACCTGCCTGCCCTGCCTGGCGGTGCCGCTGTCGGACCTGACCCTGCGGGTCCCCGAGGTGCGCAGCGCCACCCAGGTCGAGGCCCGCCTGCTGCCTTGCCGGCTGGAGCGCAAGGCGCAACTCAACCACGATGTCATGGGCCTGTGGCTGAAGCTCCCGGAGGGCCAGCGGCTCCAGTTCTTCGCCGGCCAGTACCTGGACTTTATCCTGGCGGACGGGCGCAAGCGGGCCTTCTCCATCGCCAATGCCCCCCACGACGACGACCTGATCGAGCTGCATGTGCGCCATGTCCCCGGCGGTGCCTTCACCGAGCACGTCTTCCACGGCCTGGCGGAGAAGACCATCCTGCGCATCCAGGCCCCGCTCGGGACCTTCATGCTGGACGAGGAGTCGCAGCGGGACATGCTGTTCGTCGGCGGCGGGACCGGCTTCGCCCCCCTCAAGGGGATGATCGAGCACGCCATGCACCGGGACATCCGCCGCCCCATGCACCTCTACTGGGGGGCGCGCTCCCGTCGCGACCTCTATCTGCCGGAGCTGCCGGAGCGCTGGGCCCGGGACTGGCCGGGCTTCACTTACACCCCGGTCCTGTCCGAGCCCGACCCGGACTGGACCGGGCGCACCGGGTTCGTCCACGAGGCCCTGGGCGCGGACTACCCGGACCTGCGCGGCTTCGACATCTACCTGAGCGGCCCGCCGGTGATGGTGGAGGCAGGCCGGATGGCCTGCGAGGCGCGCGGGGCGACCATGGATCACATGTTCTCCGATGCCTTCACCTATGCCCGGGACGGCAAGCCGGCGACCGCGGCGGCGGGGGCCTAAGGCCGC
>DYRB01000415.1 GCA_020718945.1 Lamprocystis purpurea
CCGCCGAGGGCAAGTGCGGCGGCGACAAGAAGGCCGCCGAGGGCAAGTGCGGCGGTTCCAAGTAGCGACCACCTAACCGGCCAGCGGCACAGCCCCATCCCGGGGGCTGGGCCGCCAGCCAGTTGTTTGTGCCGCCCCCTCTGATCGCGTAACCCTGGGACGGCCAATTCGGCCGCAAATGAACGCCAGTTTACGCAAATGGGTCAGTCAGTTAGGCAGAGTTCTCAGGTCATCCGCAGGGCGAACCGGAGACCGACGCCAGGTCCTTGTTCATTTGCGTCTATTTGCGTTCATTTGCGGCTGGTCTTCTTCTTCTCCTTCTCTCTTTCAGTCCTTCGCCCGACCCCGTTCCTCGGCCAACGCCTGGCGGATGCGCTCCCGGGCCTCGGGGCTGAGATCCGATCCCTGCGCCTCGGCCTCGGCGCGCCCACGCAGGAAATCCATGGCCTGCCGGATCGTGGCGAGTTGTCGCTCGAAGCGGCGGCAGCTCTCGCAGATCCACAGGTGCAGGCGAACACCCCAGCGTTCCCGGAAGGTCAGCGGGCGTTCCTGGCGCTCGGAAAGGAGGTGACTCGCGTCTTTACAGGTCAACATCGCACATTACCCCGCTAGGCCGGCGCCCTTGAGCCAGGTGCTTTCGAGGCATCGGCGCAGGCCCTGACGTGCCCGATACAACAGGGTCCAGAGATTGGTCGGGGTGATGTCCAGATCCTTACAGATCGTCTCGGTGTCCTGCTCCAAGACCTCGCGCAGCCAGAACAGGTGTCCCAATCGGTGCGGCAGGCCATCCAGGCAACGCTGCAAGAAGGCGATGAACTCGGCGCGCTCCGCCGTCTCCTGCGGATTGCCCCAGTCGGACAGCCGGTCCCGCCAGTGCCCGGACGGGTCGAAGTCGCCCCGGTCGGCGGGGTCTTCGACCTCGGCGGCATCATCGGGGTCGTCCAGTGGGACCTCCCGCACCTGGCGGCGGAACTCGTCCATGACCTTGTGTTTGAGGATGCCGATGAGCCAGGTGCGCACCGAGGCGCCGCCGGAGAAGCGCTCGCGTGCCCCCAGGGCCGCCAGCAGGGTCTCCTGAACCGCGTCCTCGGCCCGGTGCGGGTCGCGCAGCTTGGCCAGGGCGTAACGGTAGAGGGCGGTGCCATGCTGGTCCAGCCAGGTCTCGGGGGAGCCTGCCGCCTGGTCCTCGTTGGGCTCGTTCAATCGGGTCTCCTTGGATGGTACGGAAGGGGCGCTTGCCCGGGGCCTGGGTGTTGGGCCGACCCTCGGCCAGGGTGAACCCCTAGCCCCGGTCCTGGAGCGACTGGCGAAGCCGCGCCCGACGATGCGGTTCGGGCCCGACGCCAGGGTCGTGCCCGTGTCACTCGGACCAGGGTACCAGTCGCACCCAGAGCAGGCCGCCCACCACCAGGCAGATGGACGCGGCCACTAGGGCGGCCGTCTCGGACATCAAGGCCCCGGGTCCGAAGACCAGCAGCAGGGTCCCGGACACCACCAGGGCCCCGCCCACCGTGGCGGTGACCCCCCGGCCTTGCTGGCGGGCCAGGTCCCGGCGCAGCTTGTGCAGTTCCTCGCCGCGCCAGTCGCCGTGGGCCCCCTCGCGCTCCAGGTGGCGGACCACCTTGAGCAGCCGCAGGGGCAGTTCCGGCAGGTCCTCGGCGACCAGGGGCAGGACCTTGCGGGCGCGGGCGAGCAGGGCCCGAGGGCCGACCTGGTCCTTCATCCAACGTTCCATGAAGGGCTTGGCGGTGGTCCACAGGTCCAGGTCCGGGTAGAGCTGGCGGCCCAGCCCCTCGATGTTGAGCAGGGTCTTCTGCAACAGGACGAGCTGGGGCTGGATCTCCATGTTGAAGCGCCGGGCGGTCTGGAACAGGCGCAGCAGGAAGTGGCCGAAGGAGATCTCCGACAGGGGCTTCTCGAATATGGGCTCGGAGACGGTGCGGATGGCCGATTCGAACTCGTCTATCCGGGTGTTGGGCGGGACCCAGCCGGACTCCACATGCAGCTCCGCCACCCGGCGGTAGTCGCGGTGGAAGAAGGCCAGCAGGTTCTCGGCCAGGTAGCGCTGGTCCTCGGTGGTCAGGGTACCGACGATGCCGAAGTCCACGGAGATATAGCGCCCGCTGGGCTCGACGAAGATGTTGCCGGGGTGCATGTCGGCGTGGAAGAAGTTGTCACGGAAGACCTGGGTGAAGAAGATCTCCACCCCGCGCTCGCCAAGCAGGTGCATGCTCACCCCCTGGGCCTTGAGGGTCTCGACGTTGCTCACCGGGGTGCCGTAGATGCGCTCCATGACCATGACGTTGGGCCGGGTGAGGTCCCAATAGACCTCCGGTATATAGAGCATGGGGCTGTCCTGCCAATTGCGCCGCAGTTGCGAGGCATTGGCCGCCTCGCGCTGGAGGTCGAGTTCGTCGAATATGGTCTTCTCGTACTCGGCCACCACCTCTAACGGGCGCAGGCGCTTGCCCTCTTTCCAATAGCGCTGGGCCAGGCGGGCGATGATGTACAGGAGCCCGATGTCCCGACCTATGACCTTGTCGATACCCGGGCGCAGCACCTTGACCACCACCTCGCGCCCGTCCTTGAGCCGGCCTGTGTGGACCTGGGCTATGGAGGCGGAGGCGAGCGGGGTCTCGTCGAATCCGTCCAGGAAGTCCCCCACCGGCCGCCCCAGGGCCTTTTCGATCAGGGCCCGGGCCTCGGCCCCGGGGAAGGGCGGGACCCGGTCCTGGAGCTTGGCCAGTTCGTCGGCCAGGTCGTCCGGGAGCAGGTCGCGGCGGGTGGAGAGTATCTGGCCGAACTTGACGAAGATGGGCCCCAGGTCCTCCAGGGCCCGGCGGATGCGCACCGGGTAGGGCTGGGGGTCCTGGCGGAACCAGAACCAGGGGGAGACATAGGTCAGAAAGCGCAGGGGCCGGAACAGGTGGGTGGCCAGCACCACCTCATCCAGGCCGTGACGCAGCAGGACCCAATTGATATGGAACAGACGCAGGGCATCGCGGAC
>DYRB01000416.1 GCA_020718945.1 Lamprocystis purpurea
ATACCCGCCACTTCAATGAGTTGGCCATCCCCAACAGCTAATGCAGACAGAGCCTTTCTTTTTGCCTGGACCCGGGACAGGACCCAGGGCAGCAAACGCGATCAGATGTAGAGGCAGATGTCGCTTTCGCCGGCGAACTCGAAGAAGGCGGCGGCCCCGGCGTACTCCACGCCGTCGAGCATGTCCTTGCGGTCCATGTCGAACAGGTCCACGGTCATCTGACAGGCGATCAGCTTGACCTCGGCCTCGATGCACAGCTCGCGCAGTTCCGCGATGCTGGCCACGCCCTTGGCCTTCATCTTCTGCTTCATCATCATGGTCATCATCGCCTGCATACCGGGCAGGGCGGTGAGGATGACCGGGAACCACTTATCCATGCCCATGGGCATGGGCATGCCGGGGTTACCCAGGGGGGTGACCTCCAGGCTCAGGTCCTTCTTCAGCAACTGCAAGCCGTAGAAGGTGAAGAAGATCTGGGTCTCGTAGCCCAGGGCCGCGGCCGTGGACGCCAGGATGAAGGGGGGATAGGCCCAGTCCAGCGAGCCCTTGGTGGCGATGATCGCCAGTTTCTTCTGGTCCATAGGACAGTCCTCAAGCGCTGTGGGTGAAAGGGTGACCAGATCGCTCATGCCGCGCCGGGTCAATCAGGCCCGGCGCCGGCGGCGGGGGGTCCTCAGGACTTCTTGATCAGGAAGTGGAACTTGCCGCCCTCTTCCTTGGACTCCATCAGGGTGTTGCCGGTCTGCTTGGCGAAGGCGTCGAAGTCCTTCACCGAGCCCGGGTCGGTGGCGATGATGTGCAGCACCTGGCCGGCGGTCATGCCGTTCAGGGTCTTCTTGGCGCGCAGGATCGGGAGCGGGCAGTTCAGGCCGCTGGCATCCAGTTCTTGATCGAAATCAGCCATTTGCATAACCTCCGGGGGTTTCGTGTTTTAGCATATGAGAAAACTCATGAACGGTGCTTTATAGGGGAATTGCGGAGAAAAGGCAAGACGCCGCACCCGCCCCCTCGGGGTCACCGGCCCGGCAGACCCAGGTCGAAGCCATGCCGGGCCCAGGCCATGATCCCGCCACGCAGGTTGACCGCCTGAGAGTAACCCTGCTGCATCAGGAACATGCAGGCGTGGTAGGAACGCGCCCCGGAACGGCAGTAGAGCACCAACTCCTGCCCCCGGGGCAACTCCGACAGGCGCAGCGGAATCAGGTGCATGGGGATGTGCTCGGCACCGGGGATGATGCCTTGCGCCACCTCCGAGGGGGTGCGAATGTCCAGGACCCGCACCCCATCGCCCGCAAGGATGCGACGGTGCAGGGTCTCCGAGTCGATCTCCGGGATCACGCCCAAGCCCTATCCACTGACCAAGTATTTCAGTATATTACTGTTTTTTTGTGGCCATCTCAAACCGGCTTGACCCCTGGCCGGCCCCCTCCCCACCGGACCTGGATTGCACCCATGCAGTACCTCCCGATCTTTCTCGATGTCAGGGGCCAACCCTGCCTGGTAGTCGGCGGCGGCGAGGTGGCCGTGCGCAAGGTGACCAACCTGCTGCGGGCGCAGGCCGCGGTGACCCTGGTCGCCCCGGAACTGGCGGCACCGCTGCGGGCCGCCCTGGGCGAGGGGTCCCTGACCCACATTGAACGCGGCTTCCAGGCAGCGGACTTGGAGGGCATGCGCCTGGTGGTCGCGGCCACCGACGACCGCACCGTCAACCGCCAGGTGGCGGAGCTGGCCAAGGCCCGCGGCGTGCCGGTGAACGTGGTCGACCAGGGCGAGGACTCCTCCTTCATCATGCCCTCAGTCATAGACCGCTCCCCGGTGGTGGTGGCGGTGTCCACCGGGGCCGCCTCCCCGGTCCTGGCGCGGCTGCTGCGCACCCGGCTGGAGTCGGTGATCCCGGCCGCCTATGGGCGTCTGGGGGAGCTGTGCGCCCGTTACCGGGACCGGGTCAAGGCGCGCTTCGAAGATCACCGCGACCGGCGCCGCTTTTGGGACCGGGTCCTGCAAGGCGGGGTGGCCGAGCGCATCTTCTCCGGCCATCTGGCGGAGGCCGACGCGGCCATGGAACTGGAGTTGGCCCGGGCCACCCCCGCGGCGGGCATGGGCGAGGTCTATCTGGTCGGTGCCGGCCCCGGCGACCCGGACCTGCTGACCTTCCGTGCCCTGCGCCTGATGCAGCAGGCCGATGTGGTGGTCTACGACCGCCTGGTGGCCAAGCCCATCCTCGACATGACCCGGCGGGACGCCCGCCGCGTCTACGTGGGCAAGGAGCGCAACAACCACGCCATGCGCCAGGAGGAGATCAACCGACTCCTGGCCGACCTGGCCAAAGAGGGGCACCGGGTACTGCGGCTCAAGGGGGGCGATCCCTTCATCTTCGGTCGCGGCGGGGAGGAGATCGACACATTGGCCGCCGAGGGTGTCCCCTTCCAGGTGGTCCCGGGGATCACCGCCGCCTCCGGCTGCGCCGCCTATGCCGGCATTCCCCTCACCCACCGGGACTATGCCCAGTCGGTGACCTTCGTCACCGGCCACCTCAAGGACGGGACCATGGACCTCAACTGGCCCCAGCTCGCCCAGCCGCACCAGACCCTGGTCTTCTACATGGGGCTGATCGGCCTGCCGGTGATAGTGCGCGAGCTGACCGCCCAGGGCGTGCCCGAGACTATGCCGGTGGCCCTGGTCCAGCAGGGCACCACCCACTTGCAGCGGGTCTACACGGGGACCCTGGGCAACATCCTGGACGCGGTGGCGGCGGACCCGCCCAAGCCGCCGACGCTAGTGATCGTCGGCGAGGTGGTCAGCCTGCGCGACAGGCTCAACTGGTTCCAGACCCCGGAGGTCTCTGATCAGGGGGCGACCACGCCCATAGCCCCCGGGAGCTAATCCTCCGGGCGCAGCCTGTAGGCGGCATCGAACAGGGCCTCGAGCCCGGCGTGGGTCCCGCGCATGCGGTCCACCACCTCCAGGGCCCAGTCGAAGTAGGCCTGGCGCCGGGCCAGGTCCCA
>DYRB01000033.1 GCA_020718945.1 Lamprocystis purpurea
GCTCCCACGGTCGGCCTCCCGGTCGAACCAACACCTAATGCAGACACAGCCAAAAAAAATGCCCGGCAGGTTGCCGGGCAAAGCGTCTCATAGAGAGAGACGAGGAGGACTCTGGTGGGCCGGGTCGCCGGGTGGCGGCCAGGCCTGATGGGTTCGGTGTGGCGGGGATCGCGCCCCGCTGGACCTGCTAATGGATGAACAGCCCGCCGTTGACCGACAGGTTGATGCCCGTGACGTAGCCGTTCTCCGCGGCAACCAGGAAGGCGACGGCGGCGGCGATCTCCGCCGGGGTGCCCATGCGACGCATGGGGATGCCGGAGATGATGGAGTCGCGCACCTTGTCGTCCATGGCCAGGGTCATGGCGGTCTCGACATAGCCGGGGGAGACGGTGTTGACCGTCACGCCCTTGGCCGCGCCTTCCTGGGCCAGGGCCATGGTGAAGCCGTGCATGCCGGCCTTGGCCGCGGAGTAGTTGGCCTGACCGAACTGGCCGCGCTGGCCGTTGACCGAGGCGATGTTGACGATCCGTCCGAAGCCCTGGGCCAGCATGTCTTCCCACAACGGGCGGGTGACGTTGTAGACGCTGTTGAGGTTGACGTTGATGACCGCCTCCCACTGGGCCTGCTCCATCTTGCGGAAGGTCCGGTCGCGGGTGATGCCGGCGCAGTTGACCAGGATCGAGACCGGGCCGTGCCTTTCCTTGATCTCCGTGGCCATGCGGGCGCAGTCCTCGGCGGAGGAGACATCGGCGGCGATGGTGTCGATGTCCAGGCCCTCGGCGGCGCGGGCGGCGCGCCAGGCGGTGGCGGCCTCGGCCTCGGACGGGTGGCAGTTGGCCACGACCTTGTAGCCATCCTTCGCCAGACGCTCGCAGAGGGCGGTACCGATACCGCCAATACCGCCGGTGACGAGGGCAACGCGCGTTTGTTCGGTCATGTTCGGTCTCTCCAGTAGTCTTGGTCTTGGTGCAGTGGGTGGATACAGTGTCCCGTCGCAGTGCTTGGGCACAGGCCCGCCGCCCTGGGGCGGGGGCGGGCGCGGGCGCAGTGTAACCGGCCGCGGCCTAGTCGGCTGCGGGCGGCGGGAGCCCATACTTGGGCTCGGTGCGGCGGTTTTAGGCCGCGGTGGGGATGCGCATGTCGGCGGCCAGGTCGGCCACGCCGGACTTGTACCAGTCGCGGTACCCGTCACGGACCTCGGCGGCGACCTGCTGGTTGGTCTTGGCCTCTTCCATCAGGCGCTCGCCGACGGCCTTGGCCATCTCCATCTGGGCCTTGACGAAGTCGGTGTAGCTCTTGGACTCGGAGGCGAGCTTCATGGAGCGCAGGGTCTGCTCCATGAAGTAGCCCATCACGTCCATCTGGCGGGCGGTCATGCGCTCCCAGGCGCGCAGGTTCAGCTCGTTGAGGGCGTTCATGCGCTCGACGTTCTTGTTGGTCAGCTCGGTCACGATCTTGGTGGTGTCTTGCTGGTTCATGGTAGGTCTCCGGTTGGGCGAATTGGTGCGGTGCAGCATTTGTTGCAGCGCACAATAATTTCCTCGGGGCGACCTGTCAAGCGCTTTTCAAAAAAAGCTTTTCGTGGGACCCGCGTACGCCGCCGGGGCCTTGCACCGGGGCCCGGGTTAGCATGCCGGCGTCCGGCCCTGTCCCAGTGCATCCGGAGGTCCCATGCCCATGCCCGCCGCCCGTCCTTGGCGTCGCCCTGTTGCCGGCCTTGCTGGGCTGTGGCCCGGCGGGGGCGGCGGCGCCGTCCCTGATCGAGGTCCCAATCGAACTCGGTGGACTGGACATAGACGCCGGCTGCGGGGTGGACTAGCCGCCGCGCCAGGCCCTCATCGGCCTGGTGGCGCGCCTGGGGTTCGGTCCGGACTGGACCCTGCGGCCGAGCTTCCGGGTCCTGCCGCCGCGCTTCCTGGACGGCTATGAGGTCACAGCCCTCGGCATCGATGCCTCGCCCCTCCTTCAGTTCGGTCTTCGAGGATTGAAAAATCGTTGCCAAGCTGGTGCTGGGCAAAGCGAAGCGCCTCACCCCACCCAAGCCCGGGCATTACGGAACAGCCGCAGCCAGGGCCCGTCCTCGCCCCAGCCGTCCGGGTGCCAGGAGTGTTGCAGGGTGCGGAAGACCCGCTCCGGGTGGGGCATGAGGATGGTGACCCGCCCGTCGGCGCTGGCCAGCCCTGCGATACCCTGGGGTGATCCGTTGGGATTGGCCGGGTAGCGGCCGGCCACAGACCCGTCGTTCTCGATGTAGCGCAGGGCGACCTGGGGGGCGGCCGCCTCCAGGGCCGCGGTGTCCGGGAACTCCGCCCGGCCCTCGCCATGGGCCACGACTATGGGCAGGCGCGACCCGGTCATGCCCTGCATCAGGATGGACGGCGACTCGGGGACCTCCACCATCACCAGCCGGGCCTCGAATTGCTCCGAGCGGTTGCGCACGAAGCGCGGCCAGGACCCGGCCCCGGGGATGATCTGGTGCAGGTTGGAGAGCATCTGACAGCCGTTGCACACCCCCAGGGTAAAGCTGTCCGCCCGCTCGAAGAACCCCTGGAACTGGTCCCGGGCCCGCGGATTGAACAGGATGGACTTGGCCCAACCCCCGCCGGCGCCGAGCACGTCGCCGTAGGAGAAGCCGCCGCAGGCCACCAGGCCGCGGAAGCCGTCCAGGGTGGCCCGCCCAGAGACAATGTCGGACAGGTGCAGGTCCACGCACTCGAAGCCGGCGCGGTGGAAGGCGGCGGCCATCTCGACCTGGCCGTTGACCCCCTGCTCCCGCAGCACCGCCAGGCGCGGCCTGGCCCCGCGGGCGGCATAGGGCGCGGCGATGTCCTGCTGGGGGTCGAAGGTCAGGTCGGCACTCAGTCCCCAATCCGCCGGGTCTTGGAGGCGCTCGAACTCCTCCCGGGCGCAGTCCGGGTTGTCGCGCAGGGCCTGGATGCGGTAGGTGACCTCGGACCAGGCCCTTTGCAGGTCGGCCCGGGTCGCCCCATGGACCTCGACCCCGTCGCGCAGCAGGCGCAAGGTCCCGTCCCCCGACGGCGCCCCTATGACCCGGGTCAGCCAGCCCAGGCGATGCTCGGCCAGGCCCTGGAGGACGGCGCCGAGGTCTGAGCGGCGGACCTGGATCACCACCCCGATCTCTTCGCTGAACAGGGCCGGCAGGTCCTCGGGGCCCACCCGATCCAGGTCCACCGAGAGCCCGCAGCGCCCGGCGAAGGCCATCTCCGCCAGGGCCACCAGCAGGCCGCCGTCGGAGCGGTCGTGGTAGGCGAGGATCTTGTCCCTCAGGGCCCCGAGGGCGGCGAACAGGTCCTTGAGGCGCTCCGGGTCGTCCAGGTCCGGGGCTGCGTCGCCCAACTGGCCATAGACCTGCGCCAGGCAGGACCCGCCCAATCGGTTCCGGCCTGCCCCCAGGTCGATCAGGATCAGGTCCGTCTCCCCCTGGTCGGTGCGCAATTGGGGGGTCAGGGTCCGGCGCACGTCCCCCACCGGGGCGAAGGCGGAGACGATGAGCGACAGGGGTGCGGTCATGGCCCTCTGGCCCTCGGGCCCGGACCAGACCGTCTTCATGCTCATGGAGTCCTTGCCCACCGGGATGGCGATGCCCAAGGCCGGGCACAGCTCCATGCCCACAGCTCGGACCGTCTCGTAGAGCCGCGCGTCCTCCCCCGGGTGACCGGCGGCTGCCATCCAGTTGGCGGACAGACGCACCTGGCCCAGGTCGGCGATGTCGGCGGCGGCCAGGTTGGTGATGGCCTCGCCCACCGCCATGCGCCCCGAGGCGGCGGCGTCGATGAGGGCCAGCGGGGTCCGCTCGCCAATGGCCATGGCCTCGCCGGTCACACCGGTGTAGTCGCTGACCGTGACCGCGCAGTCCGCCACCGGGACCTGCCAGGGCCCGACCATCTGGTCCCGGGCCACCTGACCGGTGATGCTGCGGTCGCCGATGGAGATGAGGAAGGTCTTGTTGGCCACGGTGGGCAGGCGCAGGACCCGCCCTATGGCCTCCCCCAGGTCGATCCCGGCCCCATCGACGGGCCTCAGCGGTACCACCAGCCGCTGCACGTCCCGCAGCATCCGCGGCGGCTTGCCGAACAGCAGCGACATGGGCATGTCGATGGGGGCCTCGTGCAGCAGCCCATCGCCCAGGTGCAGGTGCAGTTCATCGGTCGCCTCGCCCACCACCGCATAGGGGCAGCGCTCCCGCTCGCAGAGGGCGCGGAACTCCGCCAGGCGCTCGGCGGCAATCGCCAGGACGTAGCGCTCCTGCGACTCGTTGGACCAGATCTCCATGGGCGACATGCCCGGGTCGTCGTTGGGCACGGCGCGCAGGTCGAAGCGCCCGCCGCGACCGCCGTCATGGACCAGCTCCGGCAATGCGTTGGACAGGCCCCCGGCCCCCACGTCGTGGATGAAGAGTATCGGATTGGCCTCGCCCCGGGCCCAGCAGCGGTCTATGACCTCCTGGCAGCGGCGCTGCATCTCCGGGTTGGCGCGTTGCACCGAGGCGAAGTCCAGGTCCTCGGCGGAGGCCCCGCTGGCCATGCTGGAGGCGGCCCCGCCGCCTAGGCCGATGAGCATGGCCGGGCCGCCCAGGACCACCAGGGGCGTGCCCGCCGGGAAGGGCCGCTTCTCGATGTCGGCGGCACGGATGTTGCCCAGGCCCCCGGCCAGCATGATGGGCTTGTGATAGCCGCGCAGCTCTGGGCCAGCGGGGCCCGGGACCTCCTGCTCATAGGTGCGGAAGTAGCCGCAGAGATTGGGCCGGCCGAATTCGTTGTTGAAGGCCGCCGCCCCTATGGGCCCCTCCAGCATGATGTCCAGGGCCGAGACGATGCGCCCGGGCCGGCCGAAGTCCCGCTCCCAGGGCTCCTCCATCCCTGGGATGCGCAGGTTGGAGACCGAGAAGCCGCTTAAGCCCGCCTTGGGCTTGGAGCCGCGCCCTGTGGCCCCCTCGTCGCGGATCTCCCCGCCGGAGCCGGTGGCGGCCCCCGGGTCCGGGGCAATGGCGGTGGGGTGGTTGTGGGTCTCCACCTTCATCAGGATATGGATGGGCTCGACCAGCTCGCGGTAGACGGCATCCAAGGGGTCCGGGACCAGGCGCCGGCCAGGCCAGCCCTCGATCACAGCGGCGTTGTCCTTGTACGCCGAGAGCACACCCGCCGGGGCCAGGCGGGTGGTGTTGCGGATCATGGCGAACAGGGACAGGTCCTGGGGCTCGCCGTCGATCACCCAGTCGGCGTTGAAGATCTTGTGCCGACAGTGCTCCGAATTGGCCTGGGCGAACATCATCAGTTCCACGTCCGTGGGGTTGCGCCCCAGGGCGGTGAAGCTCGCGGTCAGGTAGTCGATCTCGTCCCCGGACAGGGCCAGGCCCAGGGCTGTGTTGGCCGCTGCCAGGGCGGCCCGGCCCCCGGTCAGGACATCCACCCGGGTCAGGGGGCGGGGCTCGGCCCGCTCGAACAGCCGCCCGGCCTCGCTCAGGTCCAGCAGGGCGACCTGGGTCATGCGGTCGTGCAGCACCGCGGTCGCCCGGGCCAGGGCCTCGTCGTCCGGGGGGTCCTGGGCCTCCAGGTAGTAGGCGGTCCCGCGCTCCAGGCGGCGGATGGCGGTCAGGCCGCAGTTGTGGGCGATGTCCGTGGCCTTGGACGACCAGGGGGAGATGGTCCCGGGGCGCGGCACCACCAGCACCAGGCGCCCGGTGGGGGCCTGGGCCGGGAGGCTGGGGCCATAGCGCAGCAGCCCCTCCAGCAGGGCCGGCTCGTCCCCGGTCAGGTCGCGGCCCGCATCCACGAAGTGCATGAACTCCGCGTAGGGCCGCAGGTCCAGGCCGGTGGCGGCCCGCAGGCGTTCCTGGAGCTTTTGCAGGCGGAAATCCGAGAGGGCAGGGGCGCCGCGAAGGGTCAGCATGGGTGGCAGTCCTGGGACAGGAAAGGGCGCTGGGCATGATACCCGATGCGCGGCGGGCCGGGCCCTGACCGTACCCGCGCCCGGCAATCCCGAGCCTGAGACCTTGGGAGGCACCGTGGGAGCGCCACCGCGGCGCGATAGGGCGAAGCGTAGCGAGCCCGTTGGCCACCACAGGGCTCGGTCGCGGCGAGGCGCCGCTCCCACGGGCACCCATCTGGCCTCCTTATGGGGACTGCTGAGCCGCGCCGACACCGCCGCCCCGCTTTCCTGCAACCCGTGGGGCCGATTTACACTGTCGCCATCCTGCCGCCCAGGCCGGTAGCGGCGACCCGGATGCCCGGGGACCCAAATGGACGGGGATGGCGACGGCGAACCCTGCGAGCGGCAGTGGTGCGACTGAGCGTCGGGCAGATTGGGGGTGCGGCCGGGGGCCGACGGACGGCTCGCAGTGTTCGCGCGCCGGATCGGCGGGGGTATCAGGCGTAGATCTCTGCCACCGGGACCTCGACCCCGACGGATTTCAGGCCGAGCGGATCGGCCTCCCCCAGGGACTCCTCCGCCCAGCCGTTGGCGCGGCGCTAGACCTGCACCCGGCGGGGCATCTGGGATAGGTCCGCATCCAAAGCTCCGGGGCAGTGCGCGGCAAGGGCCTCGTCGCGCTGATGCGCAAACTCGCCCAGGGGCTGCGGCGTTTGGCCCGCGGCCAGCCCTCGCGGGTGAGTCAGGAGCTGACCTTGTTCATCAGGACAACGAGTCCCGCCATGGCCAGGAGCAGGCCAATCACCAGGGCCCAGAGCCCGACGCTACGGGCCCTGGCTGCCTCGCGACGGACCTCGGCGATCTGCCGCTCCAGGTCGCCCTTGAGCCGCTCCACGGCGGACATGCGCTCGCGCAGGCGCTGGTCGATCAGGGCCTGGATGTCGCGCGGCTGGACGCCGGCCTCGGCGTGGGGGCGCCGGACCGCCTGGCGTAGCTCCACGACCTCGCTGGCCAGGGCGCTGACCCGATTTCCGATCCCCTGTAGCTCGGGCAGAGCCGTGCGCTCCCGGGTCTCGACGGCCACGGCGTCGATCCGGGTGGCCAGCCGGCGGACGTTCTGCAGGGCCATCTCGGAGCGGTGCAGGGCCTCGTCCGCCCGCTGGGTGGCCCGATCAAAGCGGCGGTAGAGCTCGTTGAGGCGGTCCTGGGTCACCGGGCCCTCGCCGCGGATGGCCGCCGGGCGGGCGATCTCCTCCGCGGGGGCGACCGCAGCCGGGGCCGGCTGGCCAGCGGCGATGGCGTCCGCCCGGGCCATCAGGGCCTCCAGTTCCTCCTCCATCCCGGGCTTGCGCCCGGATCTGAAGGCATCGACGAGCCTGGGCATGACCGCCCGACAGTCGGCGACCAGGGCGGTCAGGGTCTCGCTGACCGGTATGGTCCCCTCGATGGCGCGGTTGAGCATGTTCTCGACCCGCCAGGCGAGTTCGCCCAAGTCCAGCGCCTTGACCATGCGCCCGCTCCCCTTGAGGGTGTGGAAGGCCCGGCGGACCTCGCCCAGGGCGGCACGGTCCTTAGGCTTCGCCCTCAGGGTCCCGAGGTTGTGGTCGATGCTCTCCAGGACCTCGGCCGCCTCCTCCGCGAAGATCTCGACGATCTCCAGGTCGTTGGCCTCTTCAATCGATGCCGCCATCGCTCGCGTCTCTCTCGCTTAGGTGGGTATTGCCGCCAGGCCGTACCCGGTGGCGGGCGGTGTGGCGGTGCCGAAAGGTTGGCCAGGGGGCGCAGGGCCTGCCGTGCGGACCGGCAGTCGGGGCAGAGCCTGGCGAACCCCCGGGCCCCACAGCAAACCCTGGTGGGGTGGGCGGCGCGGGCCGGCGCACCCCTGGGGATCGCTCGTGCCAACCCGCCCGTCCCCCCAGTGCAGGGGCCGGGGCAGGCTCGGCGCGGCTCGATGCATCGGCGTCTCGGGGCTCTCGCGGGTTGGGTTGGCGCCTAGTCTAGCAGCCTGTCGGACTTAGCCCTGCATCCGGATGGAGCCGGGGTTTGCTGGCGGCAGTGCTTGCACCGCAGCAGGCCGTGCGTCTGCACCTTGGCCGTCAGCCCCACCGGACCCGACCCGACTAGGGAACTGCCCGCCCAGTCGAGCACGGTGCCGCAACCTGGGGAAGATGGCCGGTCGCGGCGAGGCGCCGCTCCCACGGGCACCGAGTCTGACCGCCAAATTTGGAATTGCTGACAGCGGGCCTTCCCAGTCCAAGCCCGCCTGGGGATCAGGTACAATCGGCGACCCAAGCCTGGGCGCGTCTGACCGCCGCGACTGCCCCAGCGCACCCATGCAGTGCATCTAATACCATCGGAGCGCCACCCAGCGTGGAAGAACACCCAGCGCCGCCGCCGGCTGCCCCACCCCCGGGTGCTGGCGAGGACTCTCCCGCCGCCCCCGGTCCCGCCCTGCGGACCCAGGCCGACACCCCAATCTCGTCTATACCGGGGGCGGCGACCACTGGGGCCTCGGGTGCCGATAGCGCCAGGCCCCCCGCGTCCGCTGCCGAGGAGCCGGCGCACCCGGTGCGTCGCCAGCGGCGCGGGCGCGGCTTTGTCGCCTGGCTGACCGCCTTCCTGGTCTCCGGCATCGCCATTCCCCTGGACCTGCTCACCCTGGGGTTGTTGGGCATGGCGGCCATGGTCCATGTGACCCTGCCGACCCTGCCGACCACCGAGGGTCTGGTGGAGGTGCAGTTCCAGGAACCCCTGCGGGTCTTCTCCGCCGACGGGGACCTGATGGCGGAGTTCGGTATCCAGCGTCGCCGCCCGGTGGTGTTCGACAAGGTCCCGCCGCTCCTGGTCAAGGCCTTCCTGGCCACCGAAGACGCCCGCTTCTTCGAGCACCAGGGTATCGACCTGATGGGTCTCGGTCGGGCGGCCCTGTCCCTGGTGCGCACCGGGGTCAAGTCCCAGGGCGGCAGCACCATCACCATGCAGGTGGCGCGCAACTTCTTCCTCACCCCGGAAAAGACGGTCAAGCGCAAGTTCTCCGAGCTGCTGCTCGCCCTCCAGGTGGAGCAGCGCCTGTCCAAAGAGCAGATCCTCGAGCTCTACCTCAATAAGATCTTCTTCGGCCACCGTGCCTACGGCGTCACGGCGGCAGCCGACCTCTACTACGACAAGTCCCTGGACGATCTGAGCCTGGGCGAGATGGCCATGCTCGCCGGGCTGCCCAAGGCCCCGTCGAGCAACAACCCGGTGACCAACCCGGACCGGGCCCTGGAGCGGCGCAACTATGTCCTGCGGCGCATGCAGGAACTGGGCTATATCACCGCCGAGCAGTACACCCAGGCCCAGGCCCAGCCCGATGGGGCCAAGCTCCACCAGGCCGATGTGGGGCTCCAGGCCGGTTATATCGCCGAAATGGTGCGCCAGGAGATGATCCTTCGCTACGGCGACGAGGCCTACGCCAGGGGCTTTCGGGTTACCACCACGGTGGAGTCCTGGCTCCAGCGCGCCGCCCAGGACGCCCTGCGCACCTCGCTGTTGGACTACGACCGCCGCCACGGTTACCGCGGTCCCGAGGCCCGGGTGGACATCGCCGGGGCCAGCGACGAGGACCTGGACGCCTACCTCGACGGCGTGGAGGAACTCCCGCTGCTGACCGCGGGCCTGGTCACTCAGGCCAACGGCAAGGAGGCGATCGCCTACATCGGCGGCGGGCGGCGGGTGCAACTGAGCCTCAAGCAGGTCGCCTGGGCCAAGCGCTTCATCAACGAGAACGCCGCTGGACGCGCCCCGGCCAAGGTCACTGACGCGGTGGCCGTGGGGGACCTGGTGCGCGTCGGTCAGAACGCCGAGGGGGTCTGGTATCTGCGCCAGGCACCCCTGGTCACCGGGGCCCTGGTCTCCCTCTCGCCCCTGGACGGGGCCATCCGCGCCCTGGTAGGCGGCTATGTCTTCGGCGACAGCAAGTTCAACCGGGTCGTGGACGCCCGCCGCCAGCCGGGGTCGAGCTTCAAGCCCTTCGTCTATGCCGCTGCCCTGGAGAAGGGCTGGACCGCCGCCAGCCGGGTCAAGGACGAGCGCATCAGGGTCCCCCTGGGCAACGGCGAGTTCTGGGAGCCGGACAACTTCGATCACAAGACCATGGGGGTGATCCCCATGCGCACGGCGGTGGCCCTGTCGCGCAACCTGGCCGCGGTGAATCTGCTCCAGAGCGTCGGGCTCAAGTACGCCACGGACTTTGTCACCCGGTTCGGCTTCGACCTGCGCTCCATTCCCCTCGGCCTGTCCATGGTCCTGGGCACCGCGGAGTTGTCGCCCCTGCAAATGGCCGCCGCCTACGCGGTCTTCGCCAATGGTGGCTTCCGCGTCGAACCCTATCTGATCGCCCGCATCGAGACCGCCGCCGGGGAGAAGGTCTTCGAGGCCGCCCCGGCCCGAGCGTGCAGCGATTGCTGGTTCCAGTACGCCAAGTCCCCGGCCCAGACCCAGGGCCTGGCGCCCGGGGGCGAGGCGGAACGGGTGCTCGACCCCCGCCTGGTCTACGAGATGCAGTACCTGTTGGAGGCGGTCATCACCAGCGGCACCGCGACCCGGGCCAAGGTGCTCAGCCGCAATGACATCGCCGGCAAGACCGGGACCACCAACGAGGTGCGCGACTCCTGGTTCTGCGGCTACCAGAAGGACTTCGTCACCATCGCCTGGATGGGCTTCGACGACTTCGCCCGCCTGGGCAGGGCCGAGACCGGGGGCCACGCCGGCCTAGGGATGTGGGTGGACTTCATGGAGGTGGCCCTGAAGGACAAGCCCAACGCCACCCTGCCCATGCCCAAGGGCATGGTGCAGGTCGGGGTGGACAAGCGCCGCGGCACCGAGACCAAGGGCAAGGGCGATGGGGTCGAGGTCCTGGCGGTGCGCGAGGAGTATCGACTCATGCTCATGGGGCCTGAGCCGGTCCAGTCCAGCGCCCCCAAGAAGGCCACGACGACGACGCCGCGACGCAGCGCGCCGCGGGTCATGGATGATCTGTTCTAACTCTCAGCCCCCGCCAACCCCCGCACCATCCGCAGCAGCCGCCCCTCGTTGCGAAAGGCCGCGAAGGCCAGCAGCAGCGCCGCCACCATGAAGCCTAGCAACAACAACATCGCCACCGGCAACATCCCGGCCATCAACACCAGGGTGCCCTCGGCCAGGGTCCCCTCTTGGAGTCGGGCGGCGAAGGTCCAAGGGCTCACCAAGGTCGGCACCGACACCCAGAGCCAGACGCCCAACCCCAGCACCGAGCCCAGGAGCAGGACCCCTAACGGCGGCCACCAGCGTAGGAACCGTTCCCGCTCTGCCAGATACGAATGTTGCTGCGGTGACAAAGGCATGACCCCTCCTTTCAGGTTGGCCAGTGAAGGTCCGGATCTCAGCCCACGCGCGGGGTCTCGCCTGAGCCAATGGGGTGTACGGGCACCGGCCGGCCTATGTGGTACCCCTGGGCATAGTCCACGCCCAGGTCGGCCAGGATGGCGAGGATGGCCGGGGTCTCCACGAACTCGGCGATGACGTGCTTGCCCATGCCGTGGGCCATGTCGGTGATGGCCTTGACGAAGATGCGGTCCTCGCGGCGGCTGGCCAGATCGCGGATGAAGGCCCCGTCGATCTTTACGTCGTCCACCGGGAGTTGGCGCAGGTAGGCGTAGGAGGCGAAACCACTGCCGAAGTCGTCCAGGGCAAAGCGGCAGCCGAGCTGCTGTATGCCCTGCATCAGCCGGGTGGCGTTGAGCAGGCTGTTGATGGCGGCCGTCTCGGTGACCTCGAAGGACAAGCGGCTCGGGGTGATCCGGTAGCGGGCCAGTAGGCGCTCCAGGTCCGGCAGGACCGTGGGGTCGGACATGGCGTGGGCGGAGAGGTTGACCGACAGACACAGTTGCGGGTCCCGGTGCATGGCCTCGCAGGCGTGGGTCAGGACCCAGCGGTCGATGGCCTGGATCTGGCCGGTCTTCTCGGCCACCGGGATGAATCGGTCCGGATAGACCAGATCGCCGCGGGCATCGCGCATGCGCAGCAGGGCCTCGTGATAGCACACTCGGTTGGCCGCGATGTCCAGGATGGGCTGGATGCGCAGCTCGAAGCGATCATGCTTGATGGCCTCGGCGATCTGTTCGCGCCACAGCACCCGGGCGTCGGCCTGTTCGCGGGCCTGGTCGACGTCGGAGAACAGGTGCCAGCGCCCACGGCCCTTCTCCTTGGCCTGATACATGGCCAGGTCCGCGTTGGCCAGCAGTTGGTGGGCCTCGTCGCCGTGGTCGGGGAACAGGACCACGCCGATGCTGGCGGAGACCTGATGGTGACGTCCCCGCTCGTGCAGGATGATGGAGCGGATGGCCACCTGAACCTGCTCCGCCGCGGCGACCGCCTCGTGGGACGCCGCCTCCGGCAGGACCAGGGCGAACTCGTCCCCGCCCAGGCGGGCGAGCAGGTCGCTGGGGTGGGCCATGTCGCGCAGGTGCTCGGCCACTTGCTGGAGCAGCAGGTCGCCGACCTGGTGGCCGCTCAGGTCGTTGACGTCCTTGAACTGGTCCAGGTCGAAGAAGAGCAGGGCCCCGTGGCGCCCGAAGCGCTGCGCCTGGTCCAGGATGCGGATGAAGTCCCCGTTGAACCGGCGGCGGTTGTAGAGGTGGGTCAGGGGGTCGTGGTCGGCGAGCCAGACCAGCCGAGCCTCGGCCTCTTCGCGATCACGCTGGAGTACCTCCATACGGTCTGTGAGGCCCTCTACGGTGCCTACCATCAGGTCCATCTCGTCGGTCAGGAGTCGCAATCCCTCGGGCTTGGGCAGGCGGGCACGCAGGTCGGCGTAGCGGTTCTCGGCCAGCAGGGGCAGGACGGCGGCCAGCCGACGCAGCCGCGCCACCGGGGTCTGCATGATCAGCAGCAGCAGCGATTCCGACAGGATTAGCCCCAGGGCCCCGAGCACTATGCTGTTGAGCGTCGCCTCGCGGATGGCCGCCTGTTGGGCGGTGACGTTATCGACCACCAGGGCGTCCACCCCTGGGGCCAGGCCCGGTACGCGGAAGATCTCGTAGCAGGCGCCACCGAGCTGCACCTGGAGCGGCGGCCCGAGGCCGGTGCCCCCGGCGTCGAAGGCCCCGGCCGCCGGCTTGGGGTCCTGCCATTGCACGCCTGCCTTGTCCAGGACCGCCAGGGTCAGGTCTTTGTGGGTTACCGCCGGGAAGGGGCTGCCACCCTCGGCGGCGACGCCGTCGGCTGTCGGCGGGTTGGCGGTGAGTATGGCCACCTCGGCCCCGGTCTGGGCGCTGAAGGACAGCAACCCGTCGGCCACGGAGCGGGCCAGGACCAGGGTCCCGCCGAAGCTGTCGCCCCAGAGCATGGGGGTGGCGGTGTATTGGCGGCACTCCGGCCGACAGGCCAGGGCGGTCACCGTGGCCTCGGGCTGCCGGGCGATCTGGGTGCCGAGCTGGGGGGGGACGTCCTGGGCCTGTGCCGCCCAGATCAGACTCGCCGTGCCGGCGCGGTCAACCCAGTGGACGGAGCGTATGTCCCACTCCAGGTCGAACAGGACGCCGTTGACGTCCAGGGCAGTGCGCAATTGGGCCTGCATGTCGGCCTCGGGTTGCTGCGGTCCTACCAGGGCGAGGATACCGGCGAGCTTGGACAGCTCCTGGAAGCGGTCGTCCAGCAGGGCGCGCAACTGTCGGACCTGGGCCTGCCGCACCCCGGCCTGCTGCAACTCGAACTGGTGCACCGACTGGCGATAGGCCATCCAGGCCAGGGTCGAGTGGACCAGCAACAGGACCAGGCTGAGGGCGATCAGGACCTTCCAGCGCAGGCTCAGGAAGGCGGGTGGCCGCTCTTTGGAGTTGGGGACGTCCACTTGCTGTTGCTCAATACCCTAGAAGCGGAAAGAGATCTGCAAAGCGAAGAGGTCCCAACGCTCGCGGAGCGCGTCGACCTCGGTGTTCTCGCGCCGGGCCAGGGAGTAGGTGCCGCGGTTCTTCTGGTACTCGAAGCGCAACATCCAACTGGGGGTAATGTCCCAACGCAGACC
>DYRB01000034.1:0-4429 GCA_020718945.1 Lamprocystis purpurea
CTTTGTGTCTCCGTGTCTCCGTGCGAGGATTCAGGAAATATGGGTAATGGCATGGGTCAAGACTCCAAGTCAGGGGCGGATGCCCGGGCCTGCGAGGCCTGATGACCAGGAGGGCGGCGGCAGTATACCCGCAGGTGCAGATCCAACCCCCCAACACCGGGCAAACCGAGTAGGCTCTGTGTCGCGGGGCGCATGGGCGGCCCCGGGTCCTTCCGTCGATGGGGGTTCGAGGCATGTCCCAGGCCATGGTGCAGTACTCCAGCGTGGTGGCGATCATCGGGGATCTGCTGCGGGTGCGGGTCCCGCCGACCCTGGGCGACGACCCGGCGGTCTGTCTGGGGGACCTGGCCCTGGTGGAGGACGCCGGGCGCTCTTCCCTTGCCCAGGTCATCCAACTGGAGGCGGACCTGGTGGCCTTGCAGGTCTTTGCCGGGACCAAGGGGCTGTCCACCCGGGCCAAGGTCCGTTTCCTGGGCCTGCCCATGCGGGTGACCTATTCCGCCAACATCCTGGGGCGGGTCTTCCGGGGGGCCGGACAGCCCATGGACGGGGGGCCGGACCTCTCCCAGGACCCCAAGGTCACCATCGCGGGCCCCTCGGTGAATCCCATGCGGCGCCTGCTGGCCTCGCGCATGATCCGCACCGACATCCCCATGGTGGACCTGTTCAACTGCCTGGTGGAGAGCCAGAAGATCCCGATCTTCTCCGTCGCCGGGGAGCCCTACAACCCGTTCCTGGCGCGTATCGGCATCCAGGCCGACGCCGACATCGTGGTCTTCGGCGGCCTGGGGCTGATCTTCGATGACTACCACTACTTCCGCACCGCCTTCGACGACGCCGGGGTCTTCTCCCGGACCCTGATGTTCGTCAACCTGGCCTCGGACCCCATAGTGGAGCGCCTCCTGGTCCCGGACATGGCCCTGGCGGTGGCGGAACGCTTCGCCGTCGAAGAGGGCAAACGGGTCCTGGTCCTGCTCACCGACATGACCGCCTACGCCGATGCCCTCAAGGAGGTCGGCATCGCCATGGAGCGGGTCCCCTCCAACCGCGGCTACATGGGCGACCTCTACTCCCAACTGGCCCGCCGCTACGAGCGGGCGGCCGACTATCGCGACGGCGGGTCCGTCACCATCCTCTCGGTGACCACCATGCCCGGCGGCGACGTGACGCACCCGGTCCCGGACACCACGGGCTATATCACCGAGGGCCAGTTCTACCTGCACGACGGGGCCATAGACCCCTTCGGCTCCCTGTCCCGGCTCAAGCAGCACGTCATCGGCGTGACCACCCGGGAAGACCACGCCCAGATCATGAACACCATGATCCGCCTCTACGCCGGGGCCAGGGACGCGGAGCAGAAGCAGGCCATGGCCTTCGCCCTGTCGGAGCTGGACGGCAAGCTGCTGCGCTTCGGGCGGCTGTTTCGCGAGCGCTTCATGGCCATCGAGGTCGCCATGCCCCTGGAGCGCGCCCTGGACCTGTCCTGGCAGACCCTGGCCGAGTGCTTCGATCCGGACGAGCTGTTGATGAAGCAGTCCCTCATCGACAAGTACTTCCCTGCCCTGCCGGCGGTGGTAGCCTGAGGTGGCCCGGCTGACCTTCAGCAAGGCATCCCTCACCGCCGAGGGGGCCAGGCTCAAGACCTATGAGCGCTACCTGCCGTCCCTGGACCTCAAGCGCCGCCAGCTCCTGAGCGAACGGGCAAGGGCGGCGGACGCCCTGGCGGTGACGGGCCGGGACATCGCCGCCCTGCGGGAGCGGGTCCGCGCCGAACTGCCCATGGCCTGCGATCTGGAGGTGGAGGTCGCGGGCCTGGTGGCGGTGACCGGGGTCGAGATCGCCGAGGACAACCTGATGGGGGTCAGACTCCCGCGGCTCGTGCGCCTGACCCTGGACCGCCGCCCCTATGCCCTGCTGGCCAAGCCGGAGTGGGTGGACCGCCTGGCGGACCTGCTGGCGGCCATGCTGGAGCTGCGCGTGCGCCTCCAGGTGGAGCGGCGTCGGCTCGCCCTGCTCGATGAGGCGGTACGCACCATCACCCAGCGCTTCAACCTGTTTGATCGAGTCCTGATCCCAAGGACCCGGGACAACATCAAGCGCATCCGTCTCTTCCTCGCCGACGGCGAGCGGGCGGCGGTGGTCCGCGCCAAGATCGCCAAGGCCAAGCGGGCCCGGGAGGCCCAGCCGTGACCATTGTCGCCATGCGCAAGGTCACCCTGTGCGCCCCCGTTCGGGACAAGGAGGCGGTCATCGCGGACCTGCAACGGCTCGGCTGTGTTCACCTGGTGCCCCTGGCCCCCCTGCCCCAGGCCCCGGAGACCCTTCCGCCCGCCCATGCGGTGGACGCCTGCAAGGCCCTGCGCTACCTGACGGACGTGCGCGACAAGCGCCGCCAGGTCGCGGACCCGGGCAGTTTCGACATGCAGCGGGTGGTCGCGCAAGTCCTGGTCAATCGCAATCTGGTGCGCGAGACGGAGGATCGGCGCGATGCCCTGCGCGAGCGCTGCGAGGCCCTCAAGCCCTGGGGCGACTTCCGCCTGCCGCCACCGGAGGCGCTGGGGGGTCTGAGGCTCTGGTTCTATCAGGTCCCGGTCACGGCCATGGCCAGGCTGGCGGCCCTGGGGATGCCCTGGCAGGTCGTCCATCGGGACAACCGCTTCGCCTATGTCGCCGTGATCGCCGCCGAGGAGCCGTCCGCGGATGCCCTGCCGGTCCCGCGCACCCACACCGGCGGCCTGCCCCTGGCCGAGGTGAAGCGGCGCCTGGATGCCGCGGAGATCGAGCTGGAGGAGCTGCTCGCCCAGCGCCAGGCCCTGACGCGCTGGTGTCTGCTCATCGCCCGCAACCTGGCCCGGGCCGAGGACGGCGCCGCCCGGCGGCACGCCGCCGCCCAGACCCTGGACCGGGACGGGCTCTTCGCCATCCAGGGGTGGCTGCCCGCCCCGGACCGGCAGGCCATGGAGGCCTTCGTGGCCCGGCATGGGGCCGCCCTGCTGATCGAGGACCCGGGCCCGGCGGACCGCCCGCCGACCCTGCTGGACAACCCCAATGCCCTGGCCGGGGGACAGGACCTGGTCGCCTTCTACCAGACCCCGGGTTACCGGGCCTGGGACCCGTCCGTCGTGGTCTTCCTGTCCTTTGCCCTGTTCTTCGCCATGATCCTGTCGGATGCAGGCTATGCCGCGGTCTTCGCCCTGGCCCTGCTCGTGGGCTGGCGGCGCCTGGGGGGCAAGCCCCTGGGGCAGCGGCTGCGCGTCCTGGCCGCCGCCCTGGTGGGGAGCGCCCTGGTCTGGGGCGTCCTGGCGGGGAGCTACTTCGGCCTCGCGCCCCCGGCGGGATCGCTCCTCGGCGCACTCCAGGTCCTCGACATCAACGACTTCGGGACCATGATGCGGCTCTCGGTGGGGATCGGCGTGGTTCACATCGCCATCGCCAACGCCTCCATGGCCTGGCAGGTCCGCGGGACCCCCAGGGCCCGGGCGGCCCTGGGCTGGATCGGGGCCCTGCTCGGCGGATACCTGCTCTGGCTGGGGGAGACCGGCGCCGGCCAGGCCCTCTCCTGGTCCGGGACAGGGCTCCTGGTGGCGGGGCTGGCCGCGGTCTTCTGGTTCGCGGGGGCCAGGCCCGTGCGCCGACCCCTGGACGCCTTGCTGTGGGGGATCGAGGGCCTGCGGGCCCTGACGGACATCACCAAGGCCTTCGGCGATGTCCTCAGCTACCTGCGCCTCTTCGCCCTGGGGCTGGCCAGCGCCTCGCTGGCCCTGACCTTCAACGGCCTCGCCCACCAGGTGGCGGCGGTCTATCCGGGGCTCGGGCTCCTGCTTGCCCTGCTCATCCTGCTGGTCGGCCACGGCCTGAACCTGGCCTTGAGCCTGATGAGCGGGGTGGTACACGGGCTGCGCCTGAATTTCATCGAGTTCTACAATTGGGGCCTGTCCGAGGAGGGGTACCCCTTCAAGGCCTTCGCCAGACGGGAGGAGACGCAATGAACGAGCTGGTCATAGCCCTGGGCTGGGCTGGGATCTACGGGGCCATGGCCCTGGCCGCCATGGGCAGCACCATCGGCTGCGCGGTGGCCGGACAGGCGGCCATCGGGGCCATGCTGGAGACCGAGAGCGGTCATGGCCGCTACCTGGGCATCTCGCTCATGCCCTCGTCCCAGGCGATCTACGGCATCGTGGTCATGTTTACCCTCAACCGCCCGGTGACCGCGGAGACCGGGCCGGCGCTGTTCGGCATCGGCATCCTCGCCGGACTCGCCCTCATGGTCAGCGCCATCCGTCAGGGGCACTGCTGCGCCTCGGCCATCAATGCCGCCAAGGTCAAGCCGGAGATCTTCGGGCTGTCCCTGGCCCCGGCGGCGGTGGTCGAGGGCTTCGCCGTCTTCGCCTTCGTCTTCGCCCTGGTCCTTTCGGGCGGCATCCCGGCG